>JAIXXW010000341.1 GCA_027490555.1 Comamonadaceae bacterium
CGCAAGCTGGTGTTGACCCTATAGACTGTCCGATCTGCTGGAATACCCCATGAAAACCATCACGTTTTATCTGGATTTCATCTCGCCCTACGCCTGGCTGGCCTTTGATGCCTGGCCCCAAGCCATGCAGGGCATCGGCCATCGGGTGGTGCACAAACCGATCCTGTTTGCCGCGCTGCTCAAGCACCACGGCCAGCTGGGCCCTGCCGAAATCCCGGCCAAGCGCGACTGGACCTACCGCCAGGTGCTGTGGCAAGCGCACCAGCAGGGCAGCCCCTTGCAATTGCCCGCCATGCACCCGTTCAATCCTCTGGGTTTGTTGCGCCTGGCCCTGGCCTGCGATGCGTCAGGAGAGCCCAACCGCTTTGTCTGCGAGAAGATTTTTCGCCATGTCTGGTGCTCGGGCCAGGAGGCTGCCGACCCCCAGCGGCTGGCGCAGTTGACGGCCGAACTGGCGCCTGCCCGTGACCCTTCGGGGGCAGAGGTCAAGCAGGCCTTGCAAACCCACACTGACCAGGCCATCGCGCAGGGCGTGTTCGGTGTGCCCAGCTTTGCCGTTGACGACAAGCTGTTCTGGGGGCAGGACGCCTTGCCCATGTTGCGCGCCTACCTGCAAGTCGATCCCTGGTTTGACGGCCCGCACTGGCAGGCACCGGCCCTGTGCGGGGTGGGTGTGAAACGGGCCTGAGTTGATCGGTCCCCTGCAGAGGGCGAAAAAAAACCCGATCGCCTGAAGCGATCGGGTTTTTCATTGCAGCACTTCAGTTGTGCAGGGCGAGCCTGGCACAACCTTCTGACGCTCAGTGGGCAGCAGTGCTTTGCGAGGTGGTGCCGTCAAAGCTGGGGAAACGGACGTTCTCCACCAGATCCTGCACTTCTTTCTCGGGCTCTTTGGTCAGCAGCGACACGATGATGATCACCGCAAAGCCAACAGGCACACCGAAGATACCGGCCGAGATGGGGGCAATGTCCCACCAGGTGTTGGCCTTCAGGATCTCGGGTGTCAGCGTGCCCTCATGGAACAAGCTGTACATCCAGGGATGGGTCTTGACCATGTAGTAGAACGAAACCGCCAAGCCAGCCACCATGCCCAGCGAAGCGCCCCATTTGTTGGCACGCTTCCAGAAGATGCCCAGGGTCAATGCAGGGAAGAAGGCAGCGGCTGCGAACGAGAAGGCCGCAGACACCAGGAACAGAATGTCCGCCATGCGCAAGGATGCGACATAGGCAGCCGCCAAAGCCACGAACACCAAGATGACTTTGGAGATCAAGACACGGCGGTTGGCCGAGGCGTTGGGGTCCACAATCTTGTAGTACACGTCGTGCGACAAGGCGTTGGCGACTGTCAGCAGCAGGCCATCGGCTGTGGACAGGGCCGCAGCCAAACCACCGGCTGCCACCAGGCCTGAAATCACGAAGGGCAAGCCACCGATTTCAGGGGTGGCCAGCACCACGATGTCACCGCCCAGGCGGATTTCAGCCAACTGCAAGATGCCGTCCTTGTTGATGTCCGACACCGCCATCAGCGTGGGGTCCACCACGTTCCAGCGTGCAATCCATCCGGGCAACTGGTCAAACGGTGTGCCGACCAGCAGGGTGTAGATGTCGAACTTGACCAGCACCGCCAGGGCAGGTGCTGTGAAGTACAGCAGCGAGATGAAGAACAGCGACCAGGCCACCGACTGACGTGCTTCACGCACCGAAGGCACGGTGTAAAAGCGCATCAGGATGTGTGGCAATGCCGCGGTACCCACCATCAAGCAGAACACCAGGGCCAGGAAGTTCTTGCGGGCCACATCCCGGGCGGCATCGTCCTTGCCTGGGAAAGGCTCGGCATGGCGCAGGGGTGGGTTGGCACGGGGTGCGTTGGCAGCGCGCGCAGCGGTGTAGGCCGCTTTGGCAGCCGCTTCGTCTTTGGGCAGAGCCGCCAAAGCCTTTTCAGCGGCCTGGATCTCAGCAGCCGGTGCATTGGCGGCCTTCAGCTCTTCCAGCTTTTTGGTGGCGGCTTCCTTGTCAGCGGCCATGGCTGCAGGCACATCCTTGAGCTTCTCGGCGGCTGCATCAGCGCGGGCCTTGAAGATGCCACGAACTTCGAGTTCCTTGGGGTCTTTCAGCAGTTGCTCTTCTTTGGCCGTGACTTTTTCAAGCAGGTAGCCATAGGTGAGTTGCGGCACAGGCAGACCGGTGTGCTTCACCGACAGCCAGACCACAGGGATCATGTAGGCCACGATCAGGATGATGTACTGCGCCACCTGGGTCCAGGTCACCGCACGCATACCGCCCAGGAACGAGCAGACCAAGATACCGGCCAGACCCACGTACACGCCCACGTCGAAGGACAGACCGGTCAGGCGGGCGGTGATCAAGCCCACGCCGAAGATCTGAGCCACCACGTAAACGAAGGACACCAAGATGGCCGCAAACACGCCAATCAGGCGGGCCATGTTGCCGCCGTAACGTGCGCCCAGGAAGTCGGGGATGGTGAACTGACCGAACTTGCGCAGGTAAGGCGCCAGGAACAGCGCCACCAGGCAGTAACCGCCAGTCCAGCCCAAGATGAAGGCCAGGCCGCCGTATCCGGTCAGGTACAGGGTACCGGCCATGCCGATGAAGGAGGCGGCCGACATCCAGTCAGAGCCCGTGGCCATGCCGTTGTACATGGCGGGCACACGGCGACCGGCCACATAGTATTCGGCTGCATCGTTGGTGCGACTCATCACACCGATGCCGCCGTACAGGAGCACGGTGGCCGCCAGGAAGGCATAGCCGATGTACTCTTTGGGCAAGCCCATTTGCTCCAGGATGGCGAGCAAGATCACGAAGGCTGCAAAGCCCCCGATGTAGAAAGAGAAAACCCTGTTCAGGGATTTCTGAAACTGGCCTTGGGTTTGGCCTTCACCGCCGAAAACGCTCATGCTTCTTCTCCTTCAGCAACGCCATATTCCTTGTCCAGCTTGTTCATGTAGCGTGCGTAGTACCAAATGATGAGGCAGTAGACGATCAGCGCGCCTTGGCCAGCCACCCAAAACGAAAACGGCCAGCCAAAAAAGCTGAACGTCAGATCACGCGAAAAGAACAAAAGCACGAACGTGACAAAGAACCACAGGGCCAGCAACAGCCCCGTGATCCTTAGATTTTTGCCCCAGTATTCCTGGTGCTTTGCAGTGAGCTGCATCGTCATCTCCTTCTTGTTGAAAAACCAAACTACCGACTGTCACTCTTGAATTCTTCGCCGCCGCTGGCGGGTCATGGCCTCAAGACAGGCTGTCCAGCCTGAGCCCTGTTTCTCTCTCGAGCTGGGCGGCCACCTTGGGCTCAAAGCCCTTGAGGTGTCGCATCACCTCCAGGGCTTTGTCGGGTTGTTGCAGTTCCATGTGAACCCGCGCCATCTGGTACCAGGCGTAGGGGCTCATCGATTGCAATTCGGTGTTGCGCTTGAAAGCCACCAGGGACTCTTGAAGCCGCCGCTGACGCACCAGCACCAGCCCCAGGCCATACCAGGCCCGGTCGAATTTTTCGTCGAGCTGGAGCGCCGCCCTGAAAGCGAGTTCTGCTTCCTGGGTGCGGCCAAGCTCTTCGCACACAAAGCCGACGTTGAAGTGGGCGCTGGCGTGGTGGGGTGTCAGGGCCAGGGCGCGCTGGAAAAAGTCCAGCGCTTGCGGCAGGTGGCGATGGTTCAGCTCGTGGTAGGCCAGGCTGTTGAGGGCCAGGACATCGCTGGGATGGAGGGACAGGATTTCTTGGAACACCTCACGGGCCTGGGCGCGCAAGCCAAACACCAACAGGGTTTTGGCCTTGAAGCGCAACCACAGGCAACGGCCGCGTATGGAGGTGCTGGGACGGGCAGGCGGCGACATTTGGACGTTCACTGACATGCTGCGGCCCCCAATTCCAGGCAGATGTCGATCTTCATCTGCACCACGGCCACCCAGGCGATGATGAGCCAGCTGCAGGTGGCCAGTGGGATGTGCTGGTCCAGGATCAGTTTGGGGCTGATTTTGCGGGTGATCCACAGGGCCGGCTTGGAGGCCACATCCAGCAATTGCCAGAAAACATTGTTCTCGCGTTTGTCGCCCGCCATCAAGCCCAGCAGAAAGCGCCCGACGATGAACATCAGGGACAGCTCAATCAAACTTTTGGCAATGACAACTGCGAGCAACATAGACTTCCATGGGCGGGGCCAAATAATTCGGCGGATTCTATGGGGAAGTCAGCAAATGTCCACAGGGCGCTCAGCAGAGTCAAAAGCCCTCGGAAAAAGCCAATAAACCTTACTTTTTTTATGCCCTTTGGACTTGTCACTCGGAAAAAGAACCTTTCTGACAAAGGCCTTACGCAAGGCTTTCAGCAACTTGACACCTTGGGTGGTGTGAATCAGAGGGAAAACACTTAGAAAGTTTCATGGCATTCATTGGGGTTTTCACCCCGCTGATGGGGCCCTCGCTTGGGCCATCTGCCCCCTGCCCGGGTCTGAACGTGCCGGATCTTCAGCGCCGAAAGCGTGCCAGCCAACGCGCCAGCACCAGCACCGGCACCAGGATGATCAGGTTGGAGACCAGACCGGCGAGGATGGCGTGGGGCAGGCTGTCCGGGGCGCCGGGCATGGTGCTGGGCAGCAATACCGCCACAAACACCACGCCGGCGGCCAGGGGCAAGACGCGGCCCGTCACGGGCGAGGTTCTGTGCATGGTGAGCACCAGGGCCACGATCAAGCCAATACGGAACACGTCGCTCAATTGCGAGAGCACAAGGTCAATCACGGCTGCATGTCCTGAGGGTGAAAACGTTGCGGCAGTGTGCCACGGTCTGCGCCTTGCAAATCGGACTGGAAAAGGAAATCGGATTTGCAAGAGGCTGACCGGCCTGGTTCCTGTACAGAACCCAGACCGGTCATCCAGGGAACTCAACGGGGGTGGTGGTCGTCCGCGAAGATGTCCTTCTTATGCGTGCCACCGGGCACGAACAAGGTGCCGATCACGACCGTCATGACCGCGATCACGATGGCGTACCAGAGGCCGGAGTAGATGTTGCCGGTCTGCGCAGAGATCGCAAACGCGGTGGCGGGCATCAGACCACCGAACCAGCCATTGCCAATGTGGTAGGGCAGTGACAGGCCGGAGTAGCGGATGCGGGTTGGGAACATCTCGACCAGCATGGCCGCGATGGGGCCATAGACCATGGTGACCAACAGGACCAGGTAGGTCAGGATCAGGATGATGGTGATCTTCTGTGCGCTGAAGATGTCCACAAAGCTGCTGGCCTTGGCGACGGTTTTGTTGTCCGCAGGCACCAGGGGGTAGCCGGCTTGCTTCAAAGCGGCGTTCAGGCTGCTGTCGAAAGCGGCTTTGGCCTTTTTCAGATCGTCGCCGGTCAGTTTGCCCGCGTCATAAGACTCGATGGTGGCGTCGCCCACCTTCACCACGGCCAGTGTGCCTGGCGCAGCGCCTTCCTCGGTTGTGTAGTTCACCGAAGAACGTGCCAGTTGGGCCTTGGCGATGTCGCAAGACGAGGTGAATTTCACGGTGCCCGTGGGGTTGAACTGGAAGGAACAATCTTCGGCCGAGACCTTGACGGAGACCGGCGTCTGGTGCGCTTGGTAAAGGCCAGGGTTGGCCGTTTTGGTCAGGAAACCGAAGACGGGCAAAAAGGTCGCTGCCGCGAGCACGCAACCGGCCAGGATGATGGGTTTGCGGCCAATGCGGTCAGACAGGGCGCCGAAGAACAAAAAGCCACCGGTGCCCAGGATCAGCGACCAGGCCACCATCACGTTGGCGGTGAAGCTGTCGACCTTGATCACGTTTTGCATGAAGAACAGGGCGTAGAACTGGCCGGTGTACCACACCACGGCCTGACCTGCCACCAGACCCAGCAGGGCGATCAAGGCGATCTTGCCGTTCTTCCAGTTGCCGAATGCTTCGCTCAAAGGCGCTTTGGAGGTGCGGCCTTCTTCCTTCATCTTCCTGAAGGCTGGGCTCTCGTTCATCTGCAGTCGGATGTAGAGAGAAATCAGGAGCAGGAAGATCGAACCGATGAAGGGAACGCGCCAGCCCCAGGCGTTGAAGGCCTTGACCATGGTGGGGCTGCCATCGGCCATGAGCACCGCGACGCCGTCTTTCATCAAGGGCACATCGGGGTAGTTGCCGTTGACATAGCCTTGCACCGACAAGATGACGATCAGCGAAAGCAGCAGGCCCAGTGTGGCCGTGGTCTGGATGAACGCGGTGAAGTAGCCGCGCTGGTTGGCTGGCGCGTGCTCGGCCACGTAAATCGCGGCACCACCGTACTCACCGCCCAACGCCAGACCTTGTGCCATGCGCAGAAGAATCAGGATGATGGGGGCTGCAACACCCCAGCTTTCGTAGTTGGGCAGCACGCCCACCAGGAAGGTGGACAAACCCATGATGACGATGGTCATCAAAAAGGTGTGTTTGCGACCGATCATGTCGCCCAACATGCC
>JAIXXW010000101.1 GCA_027490555.1 Comamonadaceae bacterium
CAGGCTCTGAATCAGAACCAGGGACGCCACGCCCAGACCAGGATGTGGGCCAACACAGCAACTGCTGTAAAACCCACGGTGCCCTGCATCCAGTAGTGGTGGAACTCCTGGGCTTCCTCATCGGTCAGCCCTGAAATAGATGTCTTTGTGGACATTTTTTTCTCCTGTTAACGAGGCCTTGCGACCCGGGTTGCGCACAGCCCGCGCAGATGGGCATCCGCAGCCAACGGCCACGACATCCTGGGCAAGGCACCGACCCTGTCGGCCCCTGCTGTTGTGAGTGATGGGATTCGCGTCTTCATGCCGCCACCCCCAGACCCAGTTCGCGGCTGGCCGCGTTCACATGGGCTTCGGTCACTTCGTTTTGGCCTTGCGCCTGCGACAGCTGCTCGGCCTGATCGCGCAAACGCTTGGCCGCAGAAATCTGCACCAGCACCGGTTGGCTCTGCACCACATCGCGCAAACGCTGCTGGGCCTGCTCTTGCCAGCTGGCATTGGGGGCCACCACGCCACGCGCCTGCGTGGCTTCGACCTTGTCCATGTCGGTCCCCAGCGGCAGGATGTGGAACAACGCATCAAACAGGGCGTTGCACACCTCTTGCACCACATAACTGGCCCCGCTGTACCCCATGAAAGGGGTGCCGGTGTGGCGGCGGATGATGGCGCCCGGGAACGAGGCCGGAATGAAGGCCGCCCGCATCGGGCTGCCCCCGGAGATTTCGCTCAGGTACATGCGTTCGTTGTAGCTGCCGAACATGATCAACGGCGTCTGGGTCTTGACCAGTTCGCGCACACTGGCGTTGTCGGTCTTGGTGCCTGCGGTGCGAGAGATGCTGAAGCGACAAGGCAAGCCCATCTCTTTTTCGAGGAAGTTTTTGAGGCCCCGCGAATAGGTCTCGCCGGCCACCACGGCAAAGCTCGCGGTGGCAAAAAAGTCTTGCGTGACCGAGCGCCACAAATCCCACATGGGTTTGAGGGTGGTGTGCTTTTCCCGCTCAATGAAGGGCTCGGGGTCGAGGTGGAGCAGTTGACCGAGCTTGCGCAGGAAGTTGGTGGTGCTGTGCAGGCCGATGGGTGCTTGCAGGTAGGGACGCTCCAGCGACTCACACAACATGCGGCCAAATTCACGGTACATGCAAATGTTCACATCGGCTTCGACCAGGCGCGACACGTCGGCCAGGTGGCTGCCCAGTGGGAAGACCATGTTGACTTCGGCGCCGATGCCTTGCACCAGACGGCGGATTTCGGCCAGATCGCTCGCGCTGTTGAAGGTGCCGTAGCAAGGACCAATGATGTTGACGCGGGGCTTTTCGCCCGCTGGCCGGTCCTCGAAGGGCTTGCGGGCCGGCACCTTGCGCAGACCGTATTCGCTCCACAGCCAGTACATGGCCCGGTTGGCGCACTGCCACTGGTCCTCGTCGATGGTGCGTGGCAAAAAGCGGGCGATGTTGGTGCCTTCGGGGGTGACACCCCCACCGATCATCTCGGCGATCGAGCCGGTCACCACCACCGCAGGCAGTTCGGGGTCGAGCGTGGCATGGGCGCGCTTCATCGCGCCTTCGGTGCCTTCGCGGCCGAGTTGCTCCTCGGCCAGCCCGGTCACCACGATCGGCAACTCGTGCGGCGGCAGGGCGTCGGTGTAATGCAGCACCGAGGTCACCGGCAGGTTCTCACAGCCTACCGGGCCGTCGATCACCACTTGCAAACCCTTGATGGCGGTGAAGACATACACCGCGCCCCAGTAACCGCCCGCGCGGTCGTGGTCGAGGATCAGCGGCGACTTGGGCTTGTCCACCGTTGTGGGCGAAGAAGAGGTCTGGCTCATGAACCCATCTCCTCGGCTTTGCGTTTTTTCAACAGCTTCTCGATCTGGCGGCGCGTCTCGGCCTTGAACTCGGGCCGGTCCTTGGGCACCGATTCCCACACGCCTGCGGCATGGCCTGCGCCCACATCGCCAAAGAAAGACTTCATGGCATCAAAGCGGGCCTGGTTGCCCATGGCCGCTTGCACCACCTGCACCAGCGATCCGGCACCGGCCACGCCCATCAGGGGCCGGGCCGAAATCAGGTTGGTGAAGTAAAGCGATGGCACGCTGTTTTGCTTGGCGATCTGCACCACCGGCGTGGTGCCGATGGCCAGCTGCGGCCGGTATTCGTACATGGCGTTCAGGTCTTGCTCGAGCGAGGCGCGCATCTGCACCTGCACGCCCTTGGCCTGCAGCCAGGCGATGTCTTGTGCGTTCCAGGGGGTGGCCGGGCAGGCCGAGCCCACATAGCGCACATCGGCACCGCACTCGATGAGCAAACGGCCCACCAACAATTCGGAGCCTTCGTAGCCGCTCAGGGTGATGCGGCCCGAGATCGGTTTTTGCATGAGCAGGCCGCGCATCTGGGCCAGGACCTGGTTGCGCGCCAGGTCGATCTGTGCCTGCGCGATGCCTGCGGCCTGACCGATGTTTTGCAGCCAGTCCTGGGTGCCTTCGAGGCCCACCGGGGCCGATCCCACCACGGGGCGGCCGGCGGTCTGGAATTCGCGCACGCTGGCGGTGTAGAAGGGGTGGATGGCCGCCGCCACCGAGCAGTCGAGTGCGGCGTACAACTCGCGCCACTCGCGGGTGGGCACCACCGGACCTGCGGCCAGGCCCATGGGGGCGAGCATCTGGCCGATGATGACCGGGTCGGCCGGGAACATCTCGCCCAGCAGCGCCACGGTGGGCTTGTCGCCGCGACCCGCCTGGGGGGCGGCCACCGGTCCGCTCATGATTTCTTCACGGGCGTATTTGAGCATCGCCCCGGCCAGCACGTCCTTGGCCTCGGCATGGGTGGGCACGCCAAAACCGGGCACGTCGATGCCGATGATGCGCACCCCATTGATCTCTTTGGGCAAGAGCTGCAGCGGCACGCCGCTGGCGGTGGGCACGCACAGGTTGATGATGATGACCGTGTCCACCTTGTCCGGATCGGCCTCGGCGTGCACGGTGTCGCGGATGTCCTCGAACAGCTTGCCCGTGACCAGCGACTCGGAGTTGAAGGGCACATAGCCCACGCTGCGGCGCGCACCGTAAAAATGCGAGGTGAAGGTCAGGCCATACACGCAGCAGGCCGAGCCCGACAAGATGGTGGCGGTGCGCTTCATGCGCAAGCCCACGCGCAAGGAGCCAAAGGCCGGACACATGCTTTGGGGCTGGTCATGCGGACCGGCGTCGGGCTGGCGCGGGTAATCGCGGGCATATTGGTCAAGCACCTCGGACTTGCCCGCCTCTTTGGCCGCAGCCACCATGGCTTCGGTACCGGCATGGCAGCCCATGCCGTCGCCATTCAGGCCTGCAGGGTTGGGTGCATCGGTACTGGGATGGATGGGGATGGTGCGTGTCATGGCCTGGTCCTGTGGGTGTGTCGGCTGCGGCGATTCAGGCCGCGTCGTAGACGACTTCCAGCGAAGGCTTGATGGCTTCGTTCTTGCCCACCATGTCGAACACGGTGGCGGGCTCGAGCACCACATGGCGGCCGACAACGTCGGCGCTGAACAGGCCCAGCAGCTGGTCCTGGGTCTGGGGCTTGGGACGCTGGGGGGGCGCCTCTGCCACGTTCTTGGCCAGTTCGGCAAACAGCGGGCCCCACTCGCCGTCGGGGCGGCCGATGATTTCGTAGCTGGCGCTCTTGCGGCGGATGTCCTCATTGGCCGGGATCGCCGCCAGCACCGGGATGCCCGCATTCTGCGCAAAGGTCTGTGCTTCGCCCGTGCCATCGTCCTTGTTGATGACCATGCCGGCCACGCCCACATTGCCCCCGAGCTTGCGGAAATACTCCACCGCACTGCACACGTTGTTGGCCACGTACAGCGACTGCAGGTCGTTGCTGGCCACCACGATGACTTTCTGGCACATGTCGCGGGCGATCGGCAGACCAAAACCGCCGCACACCACATCGCCCAAAAAGTCGAGCAGCACGTAGTCGAAGCCCCAGTCGTGGAAGCCCAGTTTTTCCAGTGTCTCGAAGCCGTGGATGATGCCGCGCCCACCACAGCCGCGACCGACTTCGGGGCCACCGAGCTCCATGGCGAACACGCCGTCGCGCTTGAAGCACACATCGCCAATGCTCACGGCCTGGCCCGAGAGTTTCAGGCGCGACGAGGTTTCGATGATGGTCGGGCAGGCCTTGCCGCCAAACAGCAAGCTGGTGGTGTCGCTCTTGGGGTCACAGCCGATGAGCAGCACCTTTTTGCCCTGCTGCGCCATCATGTAGGACAAGTTGGCCAGCGTGAAGCTTTTGCCAATGCCGCCCTTGCCATAGATGGCAATGATCTGCGTTTCTTTGGTCACCTCGGCGGTGCTGACGGCATCGGGTTCGACGTCGGCCTCGCGGCGCAGCACTTCCACAAATTTGATGGGCTGAACAGTGGTGTCGGGGGTCATGAGTTGGCACTCCAATCAAGGATCATCTTGAGACAGCTCGCATCTCCGAAGGCGGTCTCGTAGGCTGAACCAGCTTGTGTCGATGGCTGGGCATGGGTGATCAAACCGTCGAGCGACAAACGGTCGGTGTGCACCAACTCGTTGACGGCCAACAGGTCCGGACGCTTCCATTCGGCGGCAATGCGTATGCGCGCTTCGCGCATGAAGGCCGGCGCGTAGGCAAATGAAAGGTCTTGTTTGTAAAAGCCCGCCAGCACCAACTCGCCACCTGGGCGCAGGCGCTGGATCAGGCCGTTGAGCAGACTGCCGTCGCCGCTCACGTCGTAAATGGTGCGGTAGTCGCGGCGCGGGTCGTCCTGGGGCTGCACCACGGTGTAGCCTTGTGCCCCTGTTGAGCGCTCGGCCTGGGTCTCCCACACGGTGGGGGCGGGCAGACCGGCCGCCACCGTCAGGCGTGCCAGCAAGCGGCCCATGACGCCATGGCCCACAATGAGTTCGGGGGCTTCAAAAGGGGCTTGCGAACCGCCGCCCGAAACCGCATGGTAGGCCGTGGCGGCCAGCGCCAGCAGCACCGATTGCGCCCCCAGGTGCTCGGCCACGGGCACCACTTTTTGCCCGGTCACGATCAAACGCGAGGCCGCGCCGCCAAACAGGCTCCTGACCCCGGTGAAGCAGTTGGCCCCGGGCACAAACACCCGCTGGCCGGGCTGCACACCCGTGTCCGAGGCGGCACGCAGCACACGGCCGACCGTCTCGTAGCCCGGCACCAGCGGATAGCCCATGCCCGGAAAAGGTGGCATGCTGCCGTCCCAGAGCATGCGCTCGGTCCCGGTGCTGATGCCGCTGTATTCCACGGCCACATCCAGCTGTCCTGGCTGCAGTTCAGGCAGGTCCAGGGTCTGCAGGGACAGGTGCCTGGGACTGTTGAAAACGACGGCTTGAGACTTCATGGTTGTATTTTTTGCTTTACATCACCGAATGTCAAAGTTAATTGACACATTCCACCAAAACCTAGGGTAAACACTGAGATTTACGCCCCACAAGGATGCGCGCATGGATGGGCATGGCGTTGGGCACCTGCTCCACATGGGTGAAACCGGCCTCTTGCATCATGGTTTGCAGCTCTTGGGGGGTGCGCAGCCGCCCGGCCCCCATGGCCAGCAGGTAAAAATGGAAATAGGCGTCGACCGAGGCGCCGGCCTGACCGGCCTCCTCCTCGGGCTGGGCCATGGGCTCGGCCAGCAGCAAGACCCCGCCCACCGGCAAGGCGGCATGGGCTTTTTGCAAAATCTGCCGGACCACCGCGTCGGGGTGGTCATGCGCCACACGCACCAGGGTGATCAGGTCCGCGCCTTCGGGCAGCGGGTCATCCAGAAAACTGCCGGGGTGCAGGGCCACACGGTCGGTCAAACCCTTGGCCTGCAAGCCTTCGCGGGCCAGCGCCAGCACCGGGGGCAGGTCGAACATCTTGAACTGCAGGTGGGGTGCATGCGCGGCCAGTTCGCTGACAAAACGGCCCTTGCCGGCCCCCACGTCGAGCACGCAGCGGTGCTCATCAAAAAAGTAGGAGGACAAAATCTCCTGCACCACAAAACCCTGGGAGGCGGCCATCAGCTGCGAATAGCGGGTGAACTTGTCCACCTCCGAGGCTGGCAGGTGGACCGGGGTTTTGTCGTGGGCATAGGGCCAGTACTCGGCCATGCCGCCGGTCCAGGCGTTGTTCAGGAATTGCAGCGGGTCCTGCATGTCCTGGTACAGCAGGTGGTTGTGCTCGATCATCTGGGCAATGCCCTCGTGCTGCGCCAGCGGCACGCCCAGCGGGCCAAGGCCATAGCGGGCGTGGCTGCGGTGCTCCAGCAGTCCGAGCGCCACGGCCGACAGCAGCAAACGCTGCAGCACCGCCGGGGCCAGGCCGGTGCGGCGTGCCAGCTCGTCCAGGTTGGCAGGGGCCTGGTGCAATGCGCGAAACAGATCCAGACGCACACAGCCCAGCAGCACCTGGCTGTGCACAAAGCCCGCCATCAGGTCAAACAGCTGGCGGGTGCGGCGACGCGTGAGCCAGCGTGTAAGCGGATTGCGCAAGGACCAGCGGTACAGGCCCGGATGCGCGTACCAGCGCTCCAGCCGGGCCTGCCAGGCGTCCTTGAACGAGGCAGGCGCCGGGCTGGCCTGCAAGGCGGCAAGGTCCAGGGGTTGTGACATGGGGCCTCCTTCGCGTCGGGCGTGCCGGGCGTTCAATGCGGGGCGTTGATGCGGGTCGCAGCCGGCACCGGGTGGGTCTTGAAATAGCCTTCGCACAAGGCCTTGGGCACCAGGCGTTCCGCTTCGAGCTGCACCAGCTGGCGCAACATGTCGCGGCACGAACAGGCCGGGATCGACGCGGCGGCCTGCTCGATCAGGTGGTCAAAATGGGCAATCGCTCCGTCCAGTCCCAGAGCCTGGGCCGAGCTGGGGCGGGCATGCAGGGCGTCTTGCCCGACCGGCTTGCCCAGCGTGGCGGCATCGGCGATCACGTCGCGGATGTCGTCGGCAACTTGGTAGGCCTCGCCCAAGAAGCTGCCCAAAGGCGCCCAGGGCTCGGGCTCGTAGCCACAACTGAGCGCGCCTGCACAGGTGGCCGAGACGAACAAGGCCCCGGTCTTGGCGCGCTGGTATTGGCCCAGGTCGGCGCTGGTCTCGCACTCCCAGGCTTGGCCGGCCACGATGCCATGGGGCAGGCCCACACCGCGGGTCATGTTGTCCATCAGCTGGACCAGGCGCTCGGGCTGCTGCGCGCCGGCTTGCAGCAAGACCCGGTAAGCCATCACGATCAGGCCGTCACCGGTCAGCAGCGCCAGCGGCTCACTGAAAGCCTTGTGCACCGTGGGACGGCCGCGCCGGGTGTCGGCATTGTCGAAGGCCGGCATGTCGTCGTGCACCAAGGAGGCGCAATGCATCAGCTCCAGGGCCACCGCAGCGGCGTTGGTCAGCTGCGGCGCATCGTCGCCACAGGCGGTGGCCACGGCCATGCACAGCTGGGGCCGGATGCGGGCACCACCGGAAAACACCGCATGCCGCATGGCCGCCACCAGGCGCGCGGGCGCGCCCACACCCGCAGCCAGCTCGAAATGCGTGCTCAAGGCTTGCTCAGCGCGTGTCAACAGACTCATGGGACCTCCAACGGTGAAGGTCTGTCAACCCAAGCTGACAGACGTACATGTCAATATAACCTGATAATCTGTGCTGTCAATCTTTATTGACACATCCACACACGAAAGGTCAAGCCATGGGGATCTGGTTGGAGTTGGGGATTTTTGGTCTGGTGTTCATCTTTGCCTTTTGGCAAATGCACGACGTGCGCAAGGCCCAGGAGCAAACACGCCAGCAGCGGGCGCGGGAAAAAGCAGCCCAAGAGGCCCAGCAAGCGGCCGATGCAGCGGCCAAGGACAGCCCCAAGCCGCCATAGGCGCCCACCCAGGGCGATGGTGCTGTGGGAGCCCCTTGTGGGAGCCCCTTGTATGAGCCCACCCTGTGGGCGATGGGGCTGTGGGAACCCCTTGTAGGAACCCCTTGTGGGAGCCCACCCCGTGGGAGCCCTTGTAGGAGCCCACCCCGTGGGCGATGGTGCTGTGGGAACCCATGTGAGAACCCATAGTGGGAGCCCACCCTGTGGGCGATGGGGCTGTGGTGCCCCACCGCCCCAGCGGTGGTCACCTGACCCCAGGATTTCAGGCGCTGGGCTCGGCGCTGAACTGCAAGGCCGCCAGGCTGGCGTAAAGCCCGCCCTTGGCCAGCAACTGGGCATGCGTGCCCTGCTCCATCAGGCGGCCGCGCTCGAGCACCCAGATCACGTCGGCACGCTGCACGGTGGCCAGGCGGTGCGCGATCACCAGTGTGGTGCGGCCCACCATGGCCTTGTCCAAGGCGGCCTGCACCATCTTCTCGCTTTGCGCATCGAGCGCACTGGTGGCTTCGTCCAGCAGCAACAGCGGGGCATTCTTCAGGATCGCCCGTGCAATCGCGATGCGTTGGCGTTGTCCGCCTGACAAACGCACGCCCCGGTCGCCCAGGTAGGTGTCATAGCCTTCGGGCAGTTCGCCGATGAATTCCTGCGCATAGGCCGCCTGGGCAGCAGCCTGCACCTCGTCGAAGCTGGCCTCGGGACGGCCATAGCGGATGTTGTCGAGCACCGTGCCCGAAAAAATCACCGGCTCCTGAGGCACGATGGCCATGCGCCGGCGCAGGTCGTGCAGGTCCATCTGGTCAATCGGCACGCCATCGAGCACGATGCGGCCCATCTGCGGGTCATGAAAGCGCATCAGCAAGTCAAACAAAGTGGTTTTGCCCGCCCCGCTGGGGCCCACCACGGCCACGGTTTGGCCGGGCTGGATCTGGCCGGTGAGCTGGTCCAGCGCCCAGGTGTCGGGCCGCGAGGGGTAATGGAAACGCAGCGATTCGAGTTGCAGCGACGATCCGCCTTGCGGCCAGGGTGCCTGTTGCGCAGGGGTGGCGATCTTGAGGTGGGACTCGGTGTGCAGCAGTTCCATCAGGCGCTCGGTGGCACCGGCTGCGCGCAACAAATCGCCATACACCTCGCCCAGCACCGCAAAAGCACTGGCCAGCAAGATCACATAAAACACCGTCTCGCCGAGTTGGCCGGCCGTGCTGGTGCCCTCGCGCACCGCCAGCGTGCCCATGTACAGGCCCCAGAGCAAAACAGCGCTGGAGGCCGTGATGATGAAACCCACCAGCACCGCGCGCGCGCGGATGCGGCCCAG
>JAIXXW010000352.1 GCA_027490555.1 Comamonadaceae bacterium
ATCACCCCCGTGCCAAGCCACCAGCACAGGGCCGTGAACACACAGGCCCAGACGACTTCAGTCACCATGCCGGTTCCATGCGCACCTGCGGCGACAGGTCTTGTCGGATCACGGGCATGCAGTAGAGGCGTGCAAAGGTGGCCGCGGCTTTCACGGCGCACACCCCTTGCTGCAGTTTGCCCACCACACCGCCACGGGCCTTGGCTTTTTCCATGGCCTGCGACAGGACAAACAAACGCTCGAGGCCGCGACGGAAGTCAGGGTGGTCGGTGTCCAGCGCCAGGGGGAAGACCTGTTTGGTGATCTCGGTGGTGATGCGGAACACTTGGTAGTCGTACTCGCTCGAATCGAGCCCCATGGCCTCGTGCAGCATGGGGCGGGTGTGGTCACGCACATACATGGTGGCGTACACGGCCAGCAGGAAAAAACGGATCCAGAGTTTGTTGCCACCCTGGAGCAATTTGGGGTTGGCGCGCATGATCAGGGCGAAGGATTCACCATGGCGGAACTCGTCGTTGCACCACAGCTCGAACCAGCGGAAGATCGGGTGAAAGCGTTTTTCGGGGTGCTTTTCGAGCTGCCTGAAGATGGTGATGTAGCGTGCGTAACCGATCTTTTCAGACAGGTAGGTCGCGTAGTAAATGTATTTGGGCTTGAAGAAGGTGTATTTCTTGGTGCGCTTGAGGTTGCCCAGGTCAATGCCCAGGTTGAAGTCGCGCAGCGACAGGTTGATGAAGCCGGCATGGCGCGATTCATCGCGTGCCAGATAGGTCATCAGCTGCTTGATGTCGGGGTTGCTGACGTTCTTGCGGATCTCGTTGTAGAGCACGCAGCCGGAAAACTCCGAGGTCAGCGAGCTGACCAGAAAGTCCATGAATTCCTGGCGCATTTCGGGCGAGAGGCTGGCCATGCCTGCGGCCACCTCGCCAGCAAAGGCTTCGTCACGCTGGAAGTGGTCGTGGTTGTTGTCGCCCTCGTACTCGGCCATCATGCGGTCCCACTCTGCGCGCACCGGCTCGATGTTGATGCGGTCCATGGCCGCGAAGTCGGTGGTGTAAAAACGCGGGCTGATCATGTCGCTGTGGACGGCTTTTTGGTTGGCGTCTTCTGCGGTTTCGATGGATTTGACAGCGGTGGCGTTCATGGGGTTCTCCGATGGCGATAGGGGTCAGGTTCAACGGGCGGGGTTCAGGGGGACAGGCTGGTCGGTGCCTGCCAGTCGCAAGCTGGCAAAAACGGCCGCATTGCTGGGTCCAAACGACTCCAGGTCAATGCGCTGGCCGGTACTCGGGTCTTGCAGGGTCAGTCGGCCGTCGGTGCGGCCGATCAAAAGAAAAGGGGCGTCGCTGCTCAGGTTCTCGCGGATGCGCTCGCGCGCGAGGGCCCGCAGGCTGCTGCGCAAAAAGCCTTGTTCACCGCTGAACCGCGCCACGGCCTGGCCGGTGCGGTGGTCCAGCACGGCGATGTCGCCGCCGGGCAGGTCGCGGAACAGCAAATCGCGCTGCCACTGCACGGGGGCATCCGGTGTGCGCGGGTCCAGGCCCGACCAGCGCGCCAGCCCCACGGCCACCAGCATGGCCAACAGCATCACGCCGATCCAGGCCATGGGCCGGTTCAGGCCCTGCGTGGTCGCGCTGGGTGGGGGGCTGGGCTGCCAGTCGTGCTTGGGCAGGGTGTTCATGCCGGCATCCCGTGCTGGGGTGGGTGGTGGCGGGCCACGGCGGCATCGCCCACCTGCAGGCTCTGGCCAGAATTTTCGGCACGCCACAGGGTCAGCAGCAGTTCACCCACTTGCTGGCTGTCGGGCACACACCGCAAGGTGGGCTGCGGCCGGGTGACGTGCCAGGCGCGCTGGTGCGGCCACAGGTGGAACCAGCCGATGCGGTCTTCGGGGTGCAGGGCCAACGCGATGTCGCCGGTGCCTGTGCCTTGGGACTTCAGGGAAGCGCCGGCGATGCGCTTGAAGGGCAGGTTGAAGGTCAGGGTCAGCACGATGCCGATGCGCATGACCACGCGTTTGTTGGTCAGGGTGTAGAGCGTGCTGCGGGCAGAAAACCAGGCGGTGGTCAGCAGCAGGCCCAGGGCCAAGGCATACAGACTGCCCGCCACCACCAGGGGTTTCCAATCCAGCGGGCCTTCGGGGGCGGTGAGGTTGATGGCCTGGATGGCCAGCATGAAGGCGAAATACAGTGCGATTTTGCGTACATGGAAGGCATGGATCGCCAGGCGCTTCCAGTCGGGCGCGCCCTGCCAGACCACGCGCTCGCCCGCGGGCAAGGCGCTGGGCAGGCCGGGGGCGGCTTCCCACTCGTGTTCGTGGGTGGCTCTCATATGATGGGTTCCTGACGCTCAGGCGTGGCGTACAAGGTGCCTGCGCCGTAATACGCGGTGATTTTTTCCTCTTCGAGCAAGGTGATCTGCGCGTTCGATTTGGTTTGCGGCACGTTGACGAACTGGTGTGCCAGGATGGCCTGCACATGGGTGCCGTCTTTTTTGACGCGCGCAAAGGTCATGGGCAGCAGCACCCGCTTGTCCGAATTCACCAATTGCACTTCGGCGTAACGGAACATCATCTCCATGCGGTCCACCCACAGGTCGACCACGGTGCCGGCCACCGCTTTGTCGGCGCCCCAGACCGGCAGACCACGCGGGTCCACGTCCTGTTTGGCCACCCCGTGGTCGGTGGCGACACGCAAGGGCACGATTTTGGGGTGACCATGGGGGTCGGCATCGGGGATGTCGGCCCGCATGGCCCAAGCACCCGGGCCGACGCCTGCCAAGAGCGGGTCGCCCACGGGCTCCAGCGGTGCACCGTTCCAGCCATGGGTGGGCTGGGCGCTGTACTCGCCATCGGGGCGGGCGAGGTCGGGCGAGAGGTAGGTGTGGCCGTCCTGGGTCTTGAAGGCCTTGGGTTCGGGCACGGGTGGCCAGCCTTCGATCTTGGGCCCGTTCTCGCGGCCCGAGTCCATCGGGTAGCCCTCGCGGTGGTTCTCACGCAGCAGGTAGTAAATCAGCCCCGCAAAGAACGCCCAGAACATGTACAACACGATTTGGGCCACATCGATGTACTGAGTGATTGCGCCTGTTTCCATGGCTGTCTCCTTCAAAAAAAC
>JAIXXW010000290.1 GCA_027490555.1 Comamonadaceae bacterium
AACAATTTGAAGTGGGGCTTCATGGTTCAGCCGGCCCGCTGGTTGAGGAGGGCCCGGGCCACGTTCGATTGGGGCGGGCGGCCCAGAAAGTCGCTGATGAACACGCCCGCATCGACCAGCTGGTCCAAATCAATGCCTGTTGCAATGTCCATGCCGTGCAGCATGTAGACCACCTCTTCGGTGGCCACATTGCCGGTAGCACCCTTGGCATAGGGGCAGCCACCCAGCCCGGCCACAGAGGACTGGAAATTCCACACACCCATTTGCAAAGCGGCCAGGGTGTTGGCCAGGGCCTGGCCGTAGGTGTCGTGGAAGTGGCCGCTGATGTGGTCGATGTCAAAGTGCTGCAGCGTGGCCTCGATCGCGCGCTGCACCCGAAGCGGTGTGCCCACACCGATGGTGTCGGCCACGTCCACGCGCTGCACGCCGATCTGCCGCATCAGGCCCGCCAGGTAGGCCACGCGCTCGGGGGCGACATCGCCCTCGTAAGGGCAACCCACGGTGCAGCTCATCGCGCCGCGCACCGCGATGCCTGCGGCCAGCGCGGCCTGCACCACGGGGGCAAAGCGCTCGATGCTCTCGGCGATCGAGCAGTTGATGTTCTTGCGGCTGAAGGCCTCGCTGGCCGCACCAAACACCACGATCTCGTCGGGCTGCGTTGTGACGGCCGCTTCAAAGCCTTGCAGATTGGGTGTGAGCACCGAGTAGCGCACACCCCTTTGGCGCTGGAGACCCGCCATCACGGCGGCGTTGTCGGCCATTTGCGGCACCCATTTGGGCGACACAAAGCTGGTGACTTCGATCTCGCTCAGGCCTGCGGCCTGCAGTCGGTGCACCAGCTCGATCTTGACGGCGGCCGGCACCGCCTGCTTTTCGTTTTGCAGGCCGTCGCGGGGACCGACGTCGATGATCTGAACACGGGAGGGCAAGGGCATGGGCAATCCTTCAATAGCCGCGCCGGGGATCGACCACGCCGTTGATCGCCTCGCCGCGCTGCAAGGCCTGCATTTTGCCCACGATTTGCGCAATGCTTTCTTCGCGCAGGGTGCGGGCCGAGGTGTGCGGCGTGACGGTGATGCGGGGGTGCTGCCAGAACGGGTGCGAAGCGGGCAAAGGCTCGGTGCGGAACACATCGAGCGTGGCCCCGGCCAGATGCCCGCTGTTGATCAGGGCGATCAGGTCTTCATCGACCAAATGCTTGCCCCGGGCCACGTTGATCACATAGCCCCCCTTTTGCAGCTGGGACAGCGTGCCATGGTTCAGGATGTTCTCGGTCTCGGCCGTCAAGGGCATCAGGTTGACCAGCACCCGCGTGGCCTGCAGGAAATCGGGCAAGGCCTGCGCGCCATGGAAGCAGCGGATGCCGGGCAGGTCTTTGGGGCTGCGGCTGTAGCCGTTGACCGGAAACTCAAACAGCTGCAGCGCCTTGGCCACGCGCTCGCCCAGCACGCCCAGGCCCATGACACCCACCGCAAAGTCGGCGCGGCTGCGCGGTTTGCGGTACGACCATTTGCCCGACACCGCGTCGGCGTCGTAGCCGTCGAACTCGCGGAAATGCCGGATCACCGCATGGCACACGTATTCGGCCATCTGCACCGACATGCCCGCGTCGTCCAGCCGCACCACCTTCAGCGTGGGCGGCAATCGCAGCTGCAGCAAAGCGTCCACACCTGCACCGATGTTGAACAGGGTTTGCAAACCGGTCTGCTCGTCGATGAACTGCTGGGGCGGTGCCCAGACGATGGCGTGGTCGGCAGGCGCTGCACCCGGCGTCCAGGCAGACACCGAGGCTGCGGGGAAAGCCTGCTGCAGCCCCCGCACCCAGGGGGCCGGGTCCAGCTTGTCAAAACAGATGGTGATGTTCATGCCGAGATTGTGTCAGCCCAGCCGGAGCAGTTCTGCCCCGTCGGCGACTTGGTCGCCCGGGGCGAACAGCAGCTCGGCCACCACGCCATCCTGGGGGGCGCTGATGGTGTGTTCCATTTTCATGGCCTCCATCACGGCCAGCGTTTGACCGGCCTTGACCCGGTCCCCCGCCTTGACCGCGAACGACACCACCTTGCCAGGCATGGGGGCCGTGAGGCGGCCGCCCTCCTGGGCGGCTTCGCCCGCGTGCGCCAGCGGATCGAGCACGGTGATGCGGGTCGCGCCCTGGGGCGTGAACAGGTGTGCGGTTTCGCCTTGCCAGTCGAGTTGGCTGAAAACTCTCGGGGCGCTGCCCCACTGCACCCACAGGCCTGCGCCATCGGCGGCAAAGCGCAGCAGGCCGGACATGGCCTCGTCCCCTTCCAGCGACAGGCTCAGGGTGCCATCGTGCAGGTAATTCAGGCGGGCCGAGCGCGGCTGGTCTTGCCAGACGAATTCAAAGCGCCGCTGCGACAGGCCGTGCGACTGCCAGCCGTCGCGGCGGCTGAAAGGGTCTGCGCCCTGCAAGGCCTTTTCGGCGTGCAGGGTGTGGGCCACCACCGCCGCCACGGCGGCCGGCAGGCCCACGGTCTCTTGCTGGAACAGCACCGCGGCCTCGCGCTGGATGAGCGCGGTGTCGAGCTGGGCCGTGGCAAATGCGCCGCAGCGCACCACATGGCGCAAGAACTGCACATTGGTGTGCAGGCCCACGATGTGGGTGTGCGCCAGCGCCGTGTCCAAACGGGCCAAGGCCTGTTCTCGGGTGTCGCCGTGCACGATGAGCTTGGCCACCATCGAGTCGTAAAACGGGCTGATGGTGTCGCCCTCGCGCACGCCATCGTCCACACGCACCGTGCCGCGTTCAAAACTGGTGGCGGCGGGTTTGCGGTAAACCTGCAGCGTGCCTGTGGCGGGCAAGAATTGCTTGTCCGGGTTTTCAGCGCAGATGCGCGCTTCGATGGCGTGGCCCTGGATGCGCAGCTGGTCCTGGCGCAGCGGGAGCGGCTCGCCACAGGCCACACGCAGTTGCCACTCGACCAAATCGAGGCCGGTGATGGCCTCGGTCACCGGGTGCTCGACCTGCAAGCGCGTGTTCATCTCCATGAAAAAGAAACGTGCCCCCACGCTCCCCAAGGGGGCCGTTTCGCCTTGGGGCGACCCGGCGGCGAAGCCTTGATCGGCGCCGGCCAGCCCGTAGTCACCCACCTGCTCGACGATGAATTCCACCGTGCCTGCGCCCACATAGTTCACCGCCTGGGCCGCCGCCACGGCGGCCGCACCCATTTGCGCCCGCAGCGCCTCGGTCATGCCGGGGGCCGGGGCTTCTTCGAGCACCTTCTGGTGGCGCCGCTGCACCGAGCAGTCGCGCTCGAACAAATACACGCAGTTGCCGTGGGTGTCGCCAAACACCTGGATCTCGATGTGGCGCGGGCGCTGCACGTATTTCTCGATCAGCACCGCATCGCTGCCAAAGCTGTTGATGGCTTCGCGTTGGCAACTGGCCAAGGCGGCGGCAAAATCCTCCGACTTGTCCACCACCCGCATGCCCTTGCCGCCACCGCCAGCGCTGGCCTTGATCAGGACCGGGTAGCCGATGCGGTCGGCCTCGCGCTGCAGCAGCGCCGGGTCCTGGTCCGCGCCGTGGTAACCGGGCACCAGCGGCACGCCGGCGGCCTCCATCAAGCGTTTGGACTCGGCCTTCAGGCCCATGGCCAAGATCGCCGATGCGGGCGGTCCGATGAACACCAGACCGGCCGCCGCACAGGCCTTGGCGAAGTCTTCGTTCTCGCTCAAAAAGCCATAACCCGGGTGCACCGCCTCGGCGCCGGTGGCCTTGGCGGCCTCCAGGATGCGTTCCCACCGCAGGTAGCTGTCCTTGGGCGCAGAGCCGCCCACATGCACCGCTTCGTCGCAGACCTGCACATGCTTGGCCCCGGTGTCGGCATCCGAATACACCGCCACGGTTTTGACCCCCAGGCGACGGGCGGTTGCGGCCACGCGGCAGGCGATCTCACCCCGGTTGGCGATCAGAATTTTTTTGAACATCTCAGTTTCTCCAAACCACTTGCTTGTCTACGGCGTACAGCTTGCAGCTGATGCCCCGGCGTGCCTGGCAAAAACCCAATGCGCGTCCCACCGCCCAATCACCCGTGGCAAAGCCGGCGCCGCCAGGTCCGATGGCAAAAGCGCGAGGCACCGGGCTGGCCAGAAAACGGGTGTAGAGGTTTTGCTGGGTCTCTGCCCCAACGGGCACTTTGTCGATCTCGTCGATGCGGGCAAAGTCACTGGGCGGGGGCACAGGCGGCAAGGCCGGCTGGGTGTACCCCGCCTTGGCCAGAAATGCATCGACCCGAGGCACCCAAGCGTCCATGTTGGTGCTGAAACCCGCATGGCCGTCCTGGCCTGCGGCCGGCAGCTGGTGGAATTCGGCCTGACCGCCGCCGGCGATCCAGGCGCGGTGCCAGTCGCGGGGCGCCTGAGGTCCCCAAAACAGGTCATTTTCCCAGTACAGCCACAGCATAGGCACCCGGGCCTGGGCGGCACGGCTTTTCCACAGCTGGCCAATTTCGGTCTCGGCACAGGAGCGACCCGGGCGTCCCACAGGATCACCGCCGGTGCCCCCTGAAAAATTGACCGCACCCTGCAAACCAGGTGGGTGGCGCCAGGCGGTGGCCACCGAGGTCAGGCCTCCGACCGACTGGCCCATGACCCACCATCGCGCCGCATCGACAAAGGGCAGGCGGCGGGCAAATTCGGCCACCGCCAACACCTGGTCTGAGGCCGCCAGGCTCATGGGCTCGATGCGCGGTTGGCTGCAGCCGCCAATGGTTTCGGGGTCAAAGCCATCATGGGTCTCACCATAACCAGCCCGCGTGGGCACCATCACGACAAAGCCTTTGCCCACGAAATAGCGGGCCTGTTGCTCGTAGCGGTAGCGTGCAGGTGTGGCCATTTTTTCGCGGCTGGTGGCGCGGCCGTGGTTGAGCACCACCATCGGGAACGGCCCATCGCCAGAGGGCTTGAACACCGTGACCGGGATCTGGCGCTGCTCACGTCGGCCGTACAGGTCCTGCACCGACACCGGAACGCGGTAGACCTGTTCGTGCAAATCCCTGGCCGTGGGCAAAGGCTGGGCCGAGGTCTGCGCCTGAGCGGGTGACAGGAGCGCGCTGCCCCAGCAGGCCCCAAACAGCAGGCCCAGGCACCACTGGCGCACCGTCACGGCAGCCACCACGAGGGTTGGCGTTTTTGCAAGAAGGACTGCACCCCCTCCTTGCCCTCGGCGCTGGCGCGGATGTCGGCGATGCCCGCCACCGTCTGCGCCACCAGGTCGGCGTTGATCTCGCGCTCGGCCACGTCCTGCACCAGTTTTTTGCAGGCCCGCAGGGCGTGGGGGCTGGCACGGACCAGGGCCTGCGTCCACTCGGCCACCTGGGCGTCCAGCGCATCGGCACCCACCACCGCGTGCACCAGGCCGATGCGGTGCGCCTCGGCCGCGCCAAAGCGCTCGGCCGTCAGGAAGTAGCGGTGCGCCGCACGCGCGCCCATGGCGCGGATCACATAAGGGCTGATGGTGGCCGGGATCAGACCCAGCTTGACCTCGCTCAGGCAGTAGTGGGCGGTGTCCACACTCACCGCCATGTCGCAAGCGGCCACCAGGCCCATGCCGCCGGCATACACATCGCCCTGCACACGGGCGATGGTGGGCTGGGGACACGCGTAGATGGCGTGCAGCATGGCCGCCAGCTCCCCGGCATCGGCCAGGTTGTCGTCGCGGGTGTAGTCGGCCATGCGGCGCATCCAGTTCAGGTCTGCGCCCGCACAAAAAGCAGGTCCCTCGGCAGCCAGCACCACGCAGCGCACCGCCGTGTCCTGGGCCACCGCCAAAAACGCGTTTTTCAGCTCGGCGATGACCTCGTCGTTGAAGGCATTGCGCAGATCGGGGCGCGACAAGGTGATGGTGTGCACCCCACCTTGGCTAGCCATGGTCAGGGCTGTGCTCATGCTGTGCTCGCCTGTTCAGATTGGAGGAAATACACCATGTCCAGCTCCGGTCCAGGCTGGCCCATGGCCGTGAGTGCGGCCGTGATCTGCCCCCGGTGGTGGGTGGCGTGGTTGAACACATGCGCCAAGGTGGCTGCAAAAGGCAAAGACATGGGCTTCCCCTCGCTGGTCATGTAATCCAAGTGGCCATCAAAGCGTTCGGCGGGCCATGACGCCATCAGGTGCGACCAGTTGGCCGCGCCACCGTTGAGCGCCTGCGCCAGGCGGGCCCGGTCGGGTTCGATCTCGCTGTTCAGCGCCAGCAATGGCGATGCGCCTTTGGCAAAGCGCGCATACCACAGCAGGTGCTCGGCCAGCAGCAGGTGGTTCAGCGTGCCGTGGATGCTATGGAAGAACAGGCCCACATCGCGTCGGTAGTCTGCATCGGACACGCGCGCGACGGCGTCGAGCAGGCGGTGCGTGGCCCACACGTGGTAACGCGCGTGGGTGTTGAAGTGGCGGTGCCAAATCGATGAAGGTTGGGGTGTGGACATCAGTTCATCCTCTGTTTCAAGCACAGCCACATCGGTCACATCCGGAACAGGCCAAATTTTGTCTCGGCCATCGGCGCATTGAGCGCGGCCGACAGGCCCAGCGCCAGCACACGGCGGGTGTCGGCCGGATCGATGATGCCGTCGTCCCAGATGCGGGCAGTGGCGTAGTAGGGGTGGCCTTGGGTCTCGTACTGCTGCTTGATCGGGGCCTTGAAGGCTTCTTCCTCTTCCAGGCTCCAGCGACCGCCCTTGCCCTCGATGCCATCGCGCTTGACGGTGGCCAGCACGCTCGCGGCCTGCTCGCCGCCCATCACGCTGATGCGGGCGTTGGGCCACATCCACAAAAACCGGGGGCCAAAAGCACGGCCGCACATGCCGTAATTGCCCGCGCCAAAGCTGCCGCCGATGATGACGGTGAACTTCGGGACAGCCGCCGTGGCCACGGCCGTGACCATCTTCGCGCCATTGCGGGCGATGCCTTCGTTTTCGTATTTGCGCCCCACCATGAAACCAGTGATGTTTTGCAGGAACACCAGCGGCGTCTTGCGCTGGCAACACAGTTCGATGAAGTGCGCACCCTTGAGGGCCGACTCTGAAAACAGGATGCCGTTGTTGGCGATGATGCCCACCGGCATGCCTTCGATGCGGGCAAAGCCGCAGACCAAGGTGGTGCCAAAACGCGATTTGAATTCATCGAACTCCGAGCCGTCCACGATGCGGGCGATGATTTCGCGCACATCGAAAGGCTTGCGCGTGTCGGTCGGGATCACGCCATACAGCTCTTGCGCGTCGAACTTGGGCGGCACGGGCGGGTGCGTGGCGATGTTGGGTACCTTGTGCGCGTTGAGGTTCTTCACCGCCTGGCGCGCCAGTGCCAGCGCATGCACATCGTTGTGCGCCAGGTGATCGGCCACGCCGGACAGGCGCGTGTGCACATCGCCACCGCCCAGGTCTTCGGCGCTGACCACCTCGCCGGTGGCGGCTTTGACCAGGGGCGGGCCGCCCAAAAAGATGGTGCCCTGGTTCTTGACAATGATGGTCTCGTCGCTCATGGCGGGCACATACGCGCCACCGGCGGTGCAGCTGCCCATGACCACCGCGATCTGGGCGATGCCCAGGGCGCTCATATTGGCCTGGTTGAAAAAGATGCGGCCAAAGTGGTCGCGGTCAGGAAACACCTCGTCCTGGTTGGGCAGGTTGGCGCCGCCCGAATCCACCAGGTAAATGCAGGGCAGGCGGTTTTGCTGGGCGATCTCTTGGGCGCGCAGGTGCTTTTTCACCGTCATCGGGTAATAGGTGCCGCCTTTCACCGTGGCGTCGTTGCACACGACCATGCAGTCCACCCCGCTGACGCGGCCAACGCCCACGATCAGGCCCGCACTCGGCGCATCGTTGTTGTACATGTGGAGGGCCGCCAGGGGCGCCAGCTCCAGAAATGGCGTGCCGGGGTCGAGCAGCATCTGCACGCGCTCACGCGGCAGCAACTTCCCCCGGGCGGTGTGCTTGGCGCGGGGGCCTTCACCCCCGCCCTGGGCCACGCGCTCCAGGTGGGCGCGCAGCTCGTCGACCAGGCCAAGCATGGCGGCGGCGTTGTGCTGGAAATCGGCAGAACGCGGGTTCAATAGGGAGTGCAAAACGGTCACGGCATGTCCTCGGCTGTCGCGGATGACCGCCAGCATAAAGCGAAGTGCCGCCCTTCACCACGCCACGCAGGTTGCAAATCCTGCCAAAATACACCCACCCATGACCCCCACGCACCCGCCCAACCGAGCCGAAACACCGATCGCCTTCATTGCCGCCATGGTGAAGGCCTATACCGACCGTGGCCGGGACCCGACCGGGGCCCTGCAAAAGGCACAAATCACGCCAGAAACATTGGCGCAAGCCGGTGCGCGCGTGACCGCACTGCAAATGGAAGTGATGAGCGACGCGGCGATGCGCGAACTCGACGACGAGGCCCTGGGCTGGTTCAGTCGCCGCCTGCCCTGGGGCAGCTACGGCATGCTGGTGCGGGCCTCGCTGACCGCGCCGACCCTGGGCGTGGCCCTGGCCCGCTGGTGTCGCCACCACGGCCTGCTGACCGAGGACATCCATCTGCAAATCAAGCAGACGCAGGGCCTGGCCAGCCTGGAATTGACCGAACGCCGTGCCTTGGGCGCCTTCCAGGAGTTTGCCGTGGTGTCGGTGCTGCGCAATGCTTTGGGCGTGGCCTGCTGGCTGACCGATTCGCGCATCCCCTTGCTGCAAACCACCCTGCGCATGGCCCCGCCGCCGCATGTGGCCAGTTACCAGGTGCTGTTTGACGGACCCACCCTGTTCAACGCACCGGTGCACAGCCTGCAGTTCGATGCGGGCTACCTGA
>JAIXXW010000048.1 GCA_027490555.1 Comamonadaceae bacterium
CCGCTGTCCATGATGTTCTGGCACGCGCCTGCCCTGGTGCACTGGTATGGCATGCCAGCGGTCAAAAGCCTGTTTTTCAGCTTCGTCGCCTGCTGGCGCAACCTCAAGGCGTTTGCGGTGTATGTGCTGGCCTGGGGCGTGATTTTCATCGCCACGGCTGTGCTGGCCCTGCTCATCGCGAGCCTGATGGGCCAACCCCAACTGATGGGCTCCGCGTTCTTGCCCATGGCGCTGATGGTGGCGGCGATGTTCTTCACCTCCATGCTGTTTTCTGTGCGCGACTGCTTCTCGACCGACGTCTACGACGAAGCCGCCGCACCCACCCCACCCGAGACCTGATCAGTGCTGATGCCCATGCGCGCCGTGCGCGTGGCGGTGCGTGACTTCCTCGGCTGACGCGGGGCGCACGTCCAGCACCTGGAGTGACAGCACCAGGTGTTGCCCTGCCCAGGGGTGGTTGCCGTCCAGCAGGACCTGGTCACCCTTGACTTTCACCACATTGAACACCTGCTCGCGGCCATCGGCTGTGCGCCCGCGCAGTTGACCGCCCACCTTGACACCCGGCGGGAATTCGCGCTTGGGGATGGTCTGCACCAGGCCCTCGTCGCGCTCGCCAAACGCATCGGCCGGGGCCAGCTTCAGCGTGGTGGAAAAGCCCTTTTCTTGCCCCTCCAGCGCTTGCTCGATCTTGGGCAAGGTGTTGTCATAACCACCGTGCAGGTAGGAGGTGGGCGCTTGCGCCTTGTCGAGCAATTGGCCTTGGGCATTGGTCACCTTGTACTGCATGGTGACGACGGTGTCTTGGGTGATTTTCATGGGCACTTTCAAAAAAGAATTCAGGCTTGTACCACGGTGAGTTTGGCCACGCTCAGCGCCAGCCATTTGACGCCGTGGCGGGGGAAATTGACCTGGGCGCGGGCGTCGGCGCCCACGCCCTCCACGGCCAGGACTTTGCCCTCACCGAACTTGGTGTGAAAAACCGATTGGCCCGCGCTGATGCCGTGCTCGCTGGGGGCTTTTTGCACCGGCACCGGCGGGCTCTTGTAGGTCTCGGTGCTCAAACTGCTCTGCCCCCAGGCCGGACGGGCGTGGCGGTTGAAGGCCGGTGTCTGGGGCCAGGCAGCGCTTGAAGCGGCCGCGCCCCCCGCGCTGCCCAGGTTGGAGAAGCCGGTGTTTTTGGGCGTGACCCATTTCAGGCAGGCTTCGGGCAGTTCATCCAGGAAACGGCTTTTCAGGTTATAGCGGGTCTGGCCGTGCAGCATGCGGGTTTGCGAATGGCTCAGGTACAGGCGCTTGCGGGCTCGGGTGATGGCCACGTACATCAGGCGCCGCTCTTCCTCCAGACCCTCGAAATCGTTCAGCGCGTTTTCGTGCGGAAACAGGCCCTCCTCGAGACCGGTGATGAACACCGCATCGAACTCCAGCCCCTTGCTGGCGTGCACCGTCATCAGCTGCAATGCGTCTTCTCCGGCCTGGGCCTGGTTGTCGCCCGCTTCCAGGGAGGCATGGGTCAAGAACGCGGCCAGGGGGCTCAGGGTGACGCCGTCTTCGTTGAAGCCATCGAGCGTGCCCAGGGCCGACTCGGCCGAGCCCTCCAAGCCCTGGCTGGCCGGACTTTGCGTCAGCCCCGCAGCACCTGGGGGCAAGGCCACGGCGCTGCGGCCGAAGCCCTCCTGGGTGACAAAACTCTCGGCCGCGTTGACCAATTCTTCCAGGTTCTCCACCCGGTCGGCGCCTTCCTTTTCGGTGCGGTAGTGGTTCACCAGCCCGGTCTTGTCCAGCACCAGGTCGATGATCTCGCGCAAGGTCATGCCCTCGGTCTGCTCGCGCAGCACATCGACCATGGCCACAAAAGCGGCCAGATTGGCCCCGGCCTTGCCGGTGGTGGCACTGACGGCATCGTGCAAGGAACAGCCTGCGCTGCGCGCCGCATCCTGCAACTGCTCGAGGCTGCGCGCCCCGATGCCACGCGGTGGAAAGTTGACCACGCGCAAAAAGCTGGTGTCGTCGTTGGGGTTCTCCATCAGGCGCAAATAGGCCAGGGCGTGCTTGATCTCGGCGCGTTCAAAAAAGCGCAGGCCGCCGTACACCCGGTAGGGGAAACCGGCATTGAACAGCGCCGTCTCCAGCACCCGGCTTTGCGCGTTGCTGCGGTACAGCAGCGCGATTTCCTTGCGCTCGACGCCGTCTTGGTGGACCAGGTTGCGCACTTCTTCGATCAGCCACTGCGCCTCGGCGAAATCGGAGGGCGACTCCACCACCCGAACGGGTTCGCCCGCGCCCTGGGTGGTGCGCAAGGTTTTGCCCAGGCGGGTCTTGTTGTGCCCGATCAGGTGGTTGGCCGAGTCGAGGATGTTGCTGTAGCTGCGGTAGTTTTGCTCCAGCTTGATCTGGTGGCGCACTTGAAATTCGCGCACGAAATCGGCCATATTGCCCACGCGGGCGCCGCGAAAGGCATAGATGCTCTGGTCGTCGTCGCCCACGGCCAGGATGGCCCCCACGCCCCCTTCTGCCGGTAAACCCACCAGCAGCTTGAGCCAGGCGTACTGCAGTTTGTTGGTGTCCTGGAACTCGTCCACCAGCACATGGCGAAAGCGCCGGCGGTAATGCTCACGCACATGGGCGTTGTCACGCAGCAGTTCGTAAGAGCGCAGCATCAGCTCGCCAAAGTCCACCACGCCCTCGCGCTGGCACTGCTCTTCGTACAACTGGTACAGCTCGACCTTGCGCCGGGTCTCGTCGTCGCGCACCG
>JAIXXW010000244.1 GCA_027490555.1 Comamonadaceae bacterium
CAATTTGCTTGAGCTCGGCGTTGTCCGGGGTGTCGGGCAAGAGCTTGGCGCCGTTCCTGACCGCGTCGATGAAGGACTGCTCGCCCACCGGAAAACTCATGGACAGGGCGTTGGCATAGGCCGTCAAGAACGCATCGCCTCCGTTCCAGTGGCGTGAGAAACCTTGGCTCAGGTCCACGCTCAGGCGGCGCACGGTCAGCTCGGTCGGGGCGGCAGGGTGGGTGGTCATTGGGTGTGGGCTTGGGAAATGGGACAGAATGTGAGCATTGTTCAGGTTTTGCAAAGACCTTGCAACTCGCGATCTGCTCAGATTTCACAAAGTCGTCCTATGCCTGCTGCCAAACCCGCTGCCAAGCCACAAGCCTTGCCCAGCCTGCGTCGCCAGCCCTCGCAGGCGCGTGCACAGCAGACCATGCAGACCTTGTTCAAGGCGGCTGCTCAGATTCTGGAAAAGGAAGGCGAGGGCGGTTTGACCACCAACAAGGTGGCGGCCGCAGCCGGGTTTTCCATCGGCACGCTCTACCAGTACTTCCCGAGCAAGGAGGTGCTGGTGCAGGCCATGGCCGCCCGGGGCCGCGAGATGGTGCTGCAGGCACTGGGGCGTTACCTGAGTGCGCTGGAAGCGCGGCCTGATGTGCGCGCGCTGGACGGGCGGGCGCTGCTGGCAGAGGCGATCCACATCCTGGTCAGCGGCTTTGCCACCGGCAAGGGCCTGAGCCAGAGCCTGATTCACCTGTGCTGGACCCTGGAAAAGCCCCAGGAGACCGCCAGCGCCGTGCGGCAGGTGGCCGACCGGCTGGCCATTTTTTTCGAACGCATCGACCACCCCGCGCTGCAAACGCCCAGCCCGGCGCTGATGTTTGTGCTGACCCGCTCGGTGATCGGCACCTTGCGCAGCGCCAGTCTGGAAAAATCCCCCTTGCTGGGCAGTCCTGCTTTTGAGGATGCGCTGGTGCAGTTGGCCTGGGCCTTGCTGGCGCGCCCGGATGCCCCTCAAGCCGCAGCTTTGGCTTTGGGGGCACGGCCCATCAGGTAAAACTCGGGGTTGGGCATCATGCTGCTGAAACTGGCCATGCGGTTGGACAGGCCGAAGAAGGCGGTGATGGCCGCGATGTCCCAGATGTCCTCGTCATCGAAGCCGTGCGCGTGCAGGGCTTGAAAGTCGGCTTCCTCCACCTCGTCCGAGTGGAGGCACACCTTGAGCGCGAAGTCGAGCATCGCGCGTTGGCGCGGGCTGATGTCGGCCTTGCGGTGGTTGATCGCCACCTGATCGGCCACCAAAGGCTTTTTCTCGTAGATGCGCAGGATGGCGCCGTGTGCCACCACGCAATACAGGCATTTGTTGGCCGCGCTGGTGGCGGTCACGATCATCTCGCGCTCGCCCTTGGTGAGGCCACTCGTGCGCCCCACCGACTCGGGCACCATCAGCGCATCGTGGTAGGCGAAAAAGGCACGCCACTCGGCCGGGCGGCGGGCAAAAGCCAGAAAGACATGGGGCACAAAGCCGGCTTTTTCCTGCACTTCGAGCACTTTGGCGCGGATGTCCTCGGGCAAGTCTTGGATCTCGGGCGCGGGGTAGCGTGGGTTCAAGGCAGGGGCTGCAGGTGTGCTCATGGTGTCTCCGGTGGGGCTGGACATTGATTATGCTCAGGGTCCTTTGAGGAGTCTGTCATGTCCAAAACACCGATCGAACAAGCCCGCGATGCCCGCCCCGATGATGCCGCCTTCCAGGCCGGGCTGACCACACGCACACAGGTCATGGGCCCCGAATACGTGGACCGCGCCTTGGGCGCCGCCACCGACTACACCATGCCGATGCAGGAATTCATCACCGCCCATGCCTGGGGCCATGTGTGGCAGCGTCCAGGTTTGGACATGAAAACCCGCAGCCTGATCACCGTGGCCATGCTCGCCGCCCAGGGCAAGCAGCAGGAGCTCAAGGCCCATGTGCGCGGTGCCCTGAACAACGGGGCGACCCCCGAGGAACTGCGCGAGGTGATGCTGCACGCCACGGTGTACTGCGGCTTTCCCACGGCCATCGATGCGTTTCGCAGCGTGGCCGAAGTCGTGCAAGCCAAGGCCTGAGCCGCAGTTCAGTGGGCCCGTGCCACCCACACGGTGGCGCCCTGCGGGCCATACAGTTCGGCGTGGGGGACATCGCGTGCCAGCCGGAAGGCGTCACCCGCCTTCAGGTGCTTGACCTCGTCGCCCACGGTCAGCCAGTACTCGCCCTGGGCCACATAGGCGCTCACATCGAAGGGGTGGGTGTGCGTGTCCAGCTTCAGGTGGGCCGCCCATTCGCGCACCACGATTTCGTCAAAGCCCTCGTCCATCGATTGGGCGGTGAACGATTCGAGTGTGGGGGTGTTCATGGTCCGATCCTTTCATTTGCCGTTGATGGCGAGCAGTTCGACTTCAAAAAGCAGTGTGGCGTTGGGCGGGATCACGCCGCCCGCGCCGCGTTCACCGTAGGCGGTGGCCGGGGGGCAGGTCAGTTTGGCGCTGCCGCCGACCTTCATCAGCTGCACACCTTCGGTCCAGCAGGGGATGACGCGATGGAGTGGGAACTCGATGGCCTCGTTGCGCTTGAAAGAGCTGTCAAATTCCCGGCCATCGGGCAAGGTGCCCCGGTAGTGGACCTTGACCCGGTCGGAGGCTTTGGGGCTGGCCCCGCTGCCTTCCTTGAGCGCGCGGTAGACCATGCCCGAGGGGCTGAGTTTGGCCCCTGGCTCTTGGGCGGAGGCCGCGACGACCGGGTTCGAGGCCCAGGCCGGCCAGTTGGTCAGCAGGCCACAGGTCAAAGCGCTGCAGAGGACAAAATGTGTTTTCATGGTCATGGGTCTGGGTGGTGGTGGGTTCAAAGCTTAGCCAAAGGCGCGTTGCTGCGCCAATTGTCCCAGGCGTGCCGTGATGCGGTGAAACTCGGCCACCGTCTGGTCGATGATCTGCTGGGCTGTCAAGACCTGGTGCACCAGGCCCGCGGACTGGCCCGCCAGGGCCGGGGCCGCGCCCAGGTCGCCTTGGAAGTACACCTTTTGAATCCCCTGAAAGGCATCGGGCCCCATCAGACCCGCCTCGTGCAGGGGATGGGTGAACGGGGCTTTCAGGGCGCGTATGCAGGGCGATGATTTCGTGTTGAGCATGTAGGTGCCGGTGGTGCTGGCATCGACAATGGCCTGCTTGTAATGCATGTGCACCGGGCTTTCGGCGCAGGCCACAAAGCGGGTGCCCATTTGGATGGCCTCGGCCCCCAGGGCAAAGGCGGCCGCCATGCCGCGCCCGTCCACGATGCCGCCGGCGGCAATCAGGGGCAGGTCGGTTTTTTCCCGGATCGCCTGCAGCAGCACCAGGGTGCTGACTTCTTCTGGGTTTTTGAAGCCACCGCCTTCGGAGCCTTCCACCACCAGGCCATCCACCCCGGCATCGGCGCATTTCAGCGCGGCCTCCAGCGTGGGCACGGCATGGTAGACCACGATGCCTGCGGCTTGCAGCGGGGCCACAAACTTGGCCGGGCTGCCCGCCGAGGTGGTGACAAACCGGACACCCGAACCGCAGACAAAGCGCAGCATCGCGTCGTCTTTGAGAAAGCGGATGGGCAGGTTCACCCCGAAAGGCAGACCGGTTTGCCGCATGGCGAGGATTTCCCGCTGGCAGTTCTCGGTTTCTCCCGAAGAGGTTTCGATGATGCCCAGCCCTCCGGCGCGCGAGACCGCAGTGGCCAGGGGGCTGCGGGCGATCCAGCCCATGGGGGCTTGCAAGATGGGGTAGGTTGCCCCGGTGTGGGCCAGTACGCGGTTCATGACGAAGCCTTGAGGTGCAAAATCCCATGATAAGGTGCATGCGCTGGCCGCACAGTCGCCCATCTGTCGCCGCCGTCCAGCGGCGGTGCCCCCCTGGTTCTGTATTTGGAAAGGTTGGCCCATGGCTTTGACCCTGTTTGCTTTTGACACCCCCAATGCCCGCAAGATCACCGTGGCCCTGGAGGAAATGGGCCTGGCGTATGCCGTGCAGGTGGTGGACATCGGCCGCAACGAGCAATTTGCGCCTGATTTCCTGAAAATCAGCCCCAACAACAAGATTCCGGCTTTGCTGGACACCGATGGACCCGAGGGTCAGACCCAGACCGTGTTCGAGTCGGGTGCCATCTTGCTGTACCTGGCCGAAAAAACCGGGCTTTTCTGGCCGGCCCGAGGGCCTGGCCGCGTGGCTGTGTTGGAGTGGCTGATGTTCCAGGTGGGGGGCTTTGGGCCCGCGCCCGGCCAGGTGCACCACTTCGTGGCCTTGCAGGACGAGGCCGACCAGCGCTATGGCTTGCAGCGGTTCATGGCGGAAACCCTGCGCCTGTACGGGGTGATGGACCGCAGGTTGGCCGAGCAGGCGTATTTCGCCGGGGATCTGTCCATCGCGGACTTTGCGATCTTGGGCTGGGTCTGGCGCCACCCGCGCCACCAGGTCGATCTGGCGCAATTTCCGCATGTTCAGCGCTGGTACCAGGCGCTGATGGCCCGGCCCGGGGTGCAAAAGGGCTTTGCCGTCGCCTTGCGGCGCGATTGAGGGCGGGCCTGTCGCTGGGCATTTGACCGCATCCGGGCCCGTGCCGGCTTGGACCGGCCGATTCTTGTGGCTTAATATCGTTTTGAATTTTTTTCCGGAGCCAGAGATGGGCAACAAAATCGTCACCGAAGCAGATCGCAAATTCACCCCACCCCTGCCGGCCTTGCCTGGCACCACATTGCGCACCGGCGGCCGTGGCCAGCGTGTGAGCTTGGAGCGCGGTGTGGCCACACGCAGCAAGAAAAACCCCGGCAAGCGCTCCAAAAAGGGCGGTTGAGTTCCGGTGTGCCCGGCACTTGGCCGGGCCAGCGTCCAGCCACTGAGGTGTTCAGTGGCTTTTTTTTCGGTTTTTTTCGGCGCCCCATGGGGCCGTCCGAACCTCATCCAGGAGAGCCAGATGTTGATTTCTTATGGCGCCATTGTGGTGGCGGGCATCATGCCGGTGGTGTGTGCGGGCATCGCCAAATCCGGCTTCAAGGGCTATGACAACAGCGATCCGCGCGCCTGGCTGGCGCGTCAAACCGGTTTTCGCGCCCGTGCCAATGCGGCCCAGGCCAATTGCTTCGAGGCCTTTCCTTTTTTCGCGGTGGGTGTGGTGCTGGCTTTGCTCACCGGGGTGGAGCCAGACACCGTCGACACACTGGCCATGGCCTTCATCGCTGCGCGCGTGGCCTATGTGGTCTTCTATGTCACCGACAAAGCCAAATGGCGCACCATCGTCTGGTCTGCGGCCTACCTGGTGGTGGTGGCGCTGTACGCCCTGGCCATGCTGAATTTGCAGATGCCCTGAACAGGCCCGGATGCCCGCACGATCAAGGCACAATATGCACCTGGCCCCGGTGGTGAAATTGGTAGACACACCGGACTTAAAATCCGTTGCTTCCGTAACAGGGGCGTACCGGTTCGATTCCGGTTCGGGGCACCACATTGACTGAGCACCCTCATGAAAAAAGACAATGCGCCGTTTGAGATTCATGTGCATGGTGACGTGCCCATCAAGCCGGGGACCCCGGTCCAGGCCATCCAGGACGCCCTCAAGCCACTTTGGCGCTATGCCGGCGCGCGCAACCTGAACGAGGGCGCAGCCAGTCTGTATGAAGAAGAGCCTGGCTTGCGCTACGACAGCGAAGCGCACCGACTGCAGCTGTGCTGGACCGTGGGTGGCGACGAGGATTTCCGCATGGTCATGGAAGACCTGTGCATGAACCTCAACGAGATTTCCGCCTCGGGCAGCCCCATCGAGGTGACCTTTTACGACACAGACTTCGACGAGGAAGACGAGGCCAGCGGTGCCCAGTCCCGTGACGATTTCGTGATGCTGTTCGTCGGCCCCGATCCGGGCGCCATCATGCAAGCCCAGCGCGATCTCTTGATCCACGACGTGGTCAACATGATGGAGCGGCATTTTGACGGCTCCGAGCTGTCGGGTGTGGTGGCCGAAATCGACAAATTGTTCAGCCAGCGTTTTGACAACCTGGTGAGTTCGCTGGAGCTGGGCAAGCCCCCCCGGGGCTCGGGCGGCGGTGGCAGCGGCCATGGCGGTGGCGGTCGGCGACCCCGGCACTTGCACTGAGGGCTGACCATGAAGCTCCAGCTCCCGAACCTGGCGCTCAACCCCGGCGTGCGGCGACGGGAGGTGTTGGGCTGGGCCATGTACGACTTTGCCAATTCGGGCTACACCACGGTGGTGATCACGGCGGTGTTCGCGGCTTACTTCGTGGGCGGCGTGGCCGAGGGGGCCGATTGGGCCACGCTGGCCTGGACATCGGGCCTGAGCCTGTCCTACCTGATCGTGATGCTGACCATGCCGGGGCTGGGTGCCTGGGCCGACCGGGTGGCGGGCAAAAAACGCCTGTTGATGTGGGTCACTGCGGGCTGTGTCCTCAGCACAGCGGCATTGGCCTTGGTGGGCCCTGGCCAGGTGGCCCTGGCTTTGTTCATCCTGGTCTTGTCCAACACCTTCTTTTCTTACGGCGAATCCCTCACGGCCTCGTTTTTGCCCGAGCTGGCCCAGCCGCACGCCATGGGCCGTGTCAGCGGTTGGGGCTGGTCGCTGGGTTACATCGGCGGCATGTTGACGCTGGGGATCTGCCTGGCCTATGTGCTGGCCGCCCAGGCCCGGGGCGAGAGCGGTGCTGAGTTTGTGCCCGTCACCATGCTGATCACCGCAGCCCTGTATGGCGCGGCGGCTTTGGTGACCTTTGCACTCTTGCGCGAACACTCGCCAGCGCGACCCGACGCCGCCCGGGTGTCGGTGTGGCAGAGCCTGCGCCGCTTGCGCCAGACCTTGCGCGAGGCCATGCCCTACCGGGATTTCACCCGTTTGCTGGCTTGTGCTGTGGCCTACCAGGGTGGGGTGGCGGTGGCGATCACCCTGGCGGCCATCTATGCCGAGCAGGTCATTGGCTTTGAGCCCCAAGAGACCATGGTGCTGATCTTTGTGCTGAACCTGGCGGCTTTTGCCGGGGCTTTTTTGCTCGGCCATGTGCAGGACTGCATCGGTCACAAGCTGACTTTGGGCCTGACCCTGGTGGGCTGGGTGGTGACGTGTGGCGTTGCGGCGCTGTCGACCGACAAGGCCATGTTTTGGTGGGCGGCGGCGATTGCCGGTTTTTGCATGGGTTCGAGCCAGTCATCGGGCCGGGCCATGGCGGGCCTGATGGTGCCGCCTCACCGCCTGGGCGAGTTTTTTGGCCTGTGGACCTTTGCGATTCGCCTGGCCAGCATTTTGGGGCCCTTGACCTATGGCCTCATCACCTGGCTCAGTGGGGGCAACCAGCGTCTGGCCATCGGTGCCACCTCGCTGTTGTTTGTGCTGGGACTGGTCTTGCTGATGCCGGTCGATGTGGCGCGCGGGCGACGGGCGGCGCAATCGCCTGTCTGATCAGGCACCGCTCAAGGCTTCGTCCACCGCCCGGCAGACCTCGGGCGGCAAGCCCAGCCAGCGCTGGGCAGCCGCTTGCAAACCTGTGCGTTCGCCTGTGGTCCACAACTGTGTGGAGGCTGGGCCCGCATCCGGCGTGGGGCTGTTCAAGAGCCCGGCGGCTGCCAGCAAACGGCGGGTTTGCCGTGCCACCGGCTCGCCGGTCGAGACCAGTTGCACACCGGGACCCAAGAGCTGGCGCAATGCGTCTTCAACAAACACATAGTGGGTGCAACCCAACACCAGGGTGTCGATCTCGCCGTCGGCCTGGCCAAAGCGGCCCATGGCCTGGGTGTAGGTCTGCAGCAAGTGCAAGACCTGTGACTGCGCCACATCCGCCTGCTCGGGCAAGGTGCTTTGTTCGATGGCCAGGGCCAGGCCGTTGCAGGCCTGCACCACAAAAGTGGCCTCGCCCTGGACGCTGGACAAGAGGCGGCCAAACTTTTCGCTGGCCACGGTCCCACGGGTGGCGATCACGCCAATGTGCCGGGTCCGGCTCAGGGCCAGGGCCGGTTTGAGCGCGGGCTCCACCCCTACCAGTGGCAAAGTCGGGTGCTGCGCGCGCAAGCCCTGGATGGCTGCGGCCGTGGCCGTGTTGCAGGCCACCACCAGGGCTTTGATCTGGTGCCGCGTCAGCAGGTGTTGCGCGATCGCGTGGGTGCGTTCGCTGACAAAGTGCTCGCCTTTTTCGCCATAAGGCGCATGCGCGTTGTCGGCCAGGTAGACAAAGCTTTCGTGTGGCAGTTCCTCTTGCAGGGCACGCAACACGCTCAGGCCGCCGATGCCGCTGTCGAACACGCCAATGGCTCGCGGATCGGCATTCATCTGGGGGAGTGGCTCGGTCGGGCTTGAAAAAGGCCGCTGGTGCGGCCTTCATGGCAGCGGTGCATCAGGCTGCGGTCACACCAATGCCTTTGAATTCGCCGCTGGCGATGCGCTTTTGCCATTCGGCCGGGCCGGTGATGTGGGCGCTGGTGCCCCCTGCGTCCACCGCCACCGTGACCGGCATGTCGACCACGTCGAACTCGTAGATGGCTTCCATGCCCATGTCGGCAAAGCCCACCACTTTGGCGTGTTTGATGGCTTTGGACACCAGGTAGGCGGCGCCGCCCACGGCCATCAGGTAAGCGCTCTTGTGCTTTTTGATGGCCTCGATGGCGACCGGGCCGCGCTCGGCCTTGCCGATCATGGCGATCAGGCCGGTCTGGGCCAGCATCATTTCGGTGAAGCCGTCCATGCGGGTGGAGGTGGTGGGGCCAGCGGGGCCAACGGCCTCGTCGCCCACCGGGTCCACCGGTCCGACGTAGTAAATCACGCGGTTCTTGAAGTCCACGGGCAGCGGCGCCCCTTTGGCCAGCATTTCCTGGATGCGCTTGTGGGCGGCGTCCCGGCCAGTGAGCATCTTGCCGTTGAGCAACAGGGTTTGGCCGGGCTTCCAGGCGGCCACTTGCGCGGGCGTGAGGGTGTTGAGGTCCACCCGCTGGCTTTTTTGGGTGTCGGCCGTCCAGCCCACATTGGGCCAGAGGTCCAGCGATGGCGCTTCCAGATAGCTGGGGCCGGAGCCGTCGAGCACGAAGTGCGCGTGGCGCGTGGCCGCACAGTTGGGGATCATGGCCACGGGCTTGGAGGCCGCGTGCGTGGGGTACATCTTGATCTTGACGTCGAGCACGGTGGTCAGGCCGCCCAGGCCCTGCGCACCAATGCCCAAGGCGTTGACCTTGTGGTAGAGCTCCAGGCGCATCTCTTCGAGCGGGTCGAGCTTTTGGCCTTGGCTTGACTTCTCAAGCAGCTGGTACATGTCCAGGTCGTCCATCAGGCTTTCCTTGGCCATCAGCACGGCTTTTTCGGCGGTGCCACCGATACCGATGCCGAGCATGCCCGGTGGGCACCAACCCGCGCCCATGGTGGGCACGGTCTTGAGGACCCAGTCGACGATGCTGTCGCCGGGGTTGAGCATGATCATCTTGGACTTGTTTTCGCTGCCGCCGCCTTTGGCCGCCACGGTCACCTCCACTTTGTCGCCCGGCACGATCTCGGTGAAGATCACCGCGGGGGTGTTGTCCTTGGTGTTCTTGCGGATGAAGTGCGGGTCGGCCACCACCGAGGCGCGCAAGGTGTTGTCCGGGTGGTTGTAGCCGCGGCGCACGCCTTCGTTGACGGCGTCTTCCAGGCTGCCGGTGAAGCCGCCCCAGCGCACATCCATGCCCACTTTGAGGAAGACGTTGACGATGCCGGTGTCCTGGCAGATGGGGCGGTGGCCGATGGCGCTCATCTTGCTGTTGGTCAGGATCTGGGCGATCGCATCCTTGGCGGCCGGGCTTTGCTCGCGCTCGTAGGCACGGGCCAGGTGGGCGATGTAGTCGGCGGGGTGGTAGTAGCTGATGTACTGCAGGGCTGCGGCAACGGATTCGATCAGGTCAGCTTGTTGGATGAGGGTGGTCATGGTGGTGTGATCTCGTGAAAATCCAAAGGCGGGAGTTCAATGGGTTTTGTCGTGGTGTGACATCAGCCGGTCGGCATAGGCGATGGCGATCGCGCTGAGCAAGAAGGCCATGTGGATGATGGTTTGCCACATCAGCACTTTTTCATCATAGTTGGCCGCGTTGATGAAGGTTTTGAGCAGATGGATCGAGCTGATGCCGATGATGGCGGTGCCCAGCTTGACCTTGAGCACCGAGGCGTTCACATGGTCCAGCCATTCGGGCTGGTCGGGGTGGTCTTCGAGGTTCAGGCGCGAGACAAAGGTTTCGTAGCCGCCGACGATGACCATGATCAGCAGGTTGGAAATCATCACCACGTCGATCAGGGCCAGCACGACCAGCATGATCACCGTTTCATTCAGGGAGGTGATCGGGGCATCGGCTCTGTAGCCAATGCTGTTGATCAGGGCCTGCAGGGCGTCCTGGTTGCCAAAGGCCGCCTCCAGCAGGTGCACCAGCTCGACCCAGAAATGGAACACGTACACCGCTTGCGCCGCGATCAAACCCAGGTACAAGGGCAGTTGCAGCCAGCGGCTGGCGAAGATGAAGCTGTTGAGCGGACTCAAGGCGGTTTTTTTGGGCGGCGGCGTGGGTTGGGACATGGTGGGGCGAGGTGGGAAAACCCGAACTCCGGGCAAACCCGAATTCTAGAGCTTTGACGCATGGTTTCCGGGGAAAATCGCGCTTGCTTACACTCAGTCAGTGCTTTGTAAGAGCGCCAGACGACATTACTGCCAGTTTTCAAAACGCCATGCCCTTGAGGAGACCCATCAGATGAGTGCCACCATTTACCAGCCCAGTGCAGATTTCGTCCAGAAAGCCCATGTCTCCGGCATGGCGGCGTACCAGGCACTGTGCCAGGAGGCGGAAAACGACTACGAGGGCTACTGGAGCCGTTTGGCCAAGGAACTGATCACCTGGAAAACCCCTTTCACCCGGGTGCTCGATGAGTCCCAGGCGCCTTTTTTCAAGTGGTTTGAGGACGGCACCCTGAACGCCTCCTACAACTGCCTGGACCGCAATGTGGAAAAAGGCCTGGGTGACAAGACCGCCATCATCTTCGAAGCCGATGGCGGCGAAGTCAGCCGGGTCACCTACAGCCAGCTGCTGGCCAAGACCTGCCAATATGCCAACGCCCTGAAAAGCCTGGGCATCCAAAAAGGTGACCGTGTGGTCATTTACATCTCGATGTCCATCGAAGGCGTGGCCGCCATGCAGGCCTGCGCCCGCATCGGCGCGACCCATTCGGTGGTGTTTGGCGGTTTCTCGGCACAGTCCCTGCGTGACCGCATCGAAGACACCGGTGCCGTCGCGGTGATCACCGCCGACAACCAGGTGCGGGGTGGCAAACTGTTGCCCCTCAAATCCATCGTTGACGACGCCATCCAGCTGGGCGGCTGTGGCTCTGTCAAGAACGTCCTGGTGGTCAAGCGCTCGGGTGCCGACATCGCCATGACCGCAGGCCGCGACCAGTGGATGGCCGAGCTGGCCGACCGCCAAGCCACCACCTGCGAACCCGAGTGGGTGGGCGCCGAGCACCCCTTGTTCTTGCTCTACACCTCGGGCTCCACAGGCAAGCCCAAAGGCGTTCAGCACTCCACAGGCGGCTATTTGCTGCATGCCGCTTTGACCACCCAATGGACCTTTGACCTGAAGGCCGATGACGTGTTCTGGTGCACCGCCGACATCGGCTGGGTCACGGGCCACACCTACATCACCTATGGTCCCCTGGCGCTGGGCGGCACCGAGATCGTGTTCGAGGGCGTGCCCACTTACCCCGATGCCGGCCGTTTCTGGAAAATGATCCAGGACCACAAGGTCAGCATTTTCTACACCGCGCCCACCGCCATCCGCTCGCTCATCAAAGCGGCCGAGTCCAACGCCGATGTGCACCCCCAGCGCTACGACCTGTCGAGCTTGCGTTTGCTCGGTTCGGTGGGCGAGCCGATCAACCCCGCGGCCTGGGAGTGGTACCACCGGCATGTGGGCGGTGGTCGTTGCCCCATCGTGGACACCTTCTGGCAGAC
>JAIXXW010000212.1 GCA_027490555.1 Comamonadaceae bacterium
TGCAGCGTGGGGTAAGGCGAGCGGTTGGTGAAGTTGCCGATGTCGTCCGGCTCGGTGTCGGCAAACTGGAACTGCGGGTGGAAACTCGCGACCTGGAACACGCCTTCCATGTCGAGCTCTTGCAGCACCCCATCGGCCTCGTCCAGAAAGTCGTTGAACTCCAAAAAGTCTTGCAGCATCTGCGGCACGATCAAGAGCACGGTCTCGCGTTCTTCGGCGGGCATGGCGGCCAGCGCCTGCAACTGCTCGATCAGCTCATCGCGCAGGCCTTCCATGCCTTTGGCTTGGCTCACCACGTAATGGATCTGGCCCTTGACGTGCGGGGCTTTGGCAAAGGGGCACAGGTTCAGGCCGATCACGGCGCGTTCGAGCCAGCGCACGGTGTCGGCGATTTCGGGGCAGTTCATGTCGGTCATGGACGCGATTGTGCCTGCGGGTGCAAGCGCCCAGCCGCCCAGGCCAGCACCGCCCCCACCCCACAGCAGCCCAGCGTGACCAGTGGGGTCAGGTGCCAGCCGCCCGCATGCGCGGCCACCGCCGCCACCGCCGGTGGCCCTATGAACTGGCCCAGGGCCGAGAGTTGCTGCACCCAGCCCACGGTGGTGGCCACCTGCTGCTCACCCGGGGCCAGGCGCACCGCCAAACTGAACAGCGTGCCCGGCACCAAACCGCCCATGCCCGAAAACAGCAGCACCCCGACAAAGCGCAGCCAGGGATGGGCTTCGGTGAAAGGCGCAAAGGCCACGGTGCTGCCCAGCGCCATCGCGCCAAAGCCCAGCCACAAGGTGGCGCGCGGGGCCAAGCCGCGTTGCAAAAGACGGCCCGAGGCCATGTTGCCCACGATGTTGGCGGCTGCCGCCAGGGCCGTGAGCAGGCCCAGCTGCAGACCACTGAGGCCAGCGGCGGTGTAGATCGACGGCAAAAAACCCACCACCGACAGCCACTGACCGGAGTACATGCCAAAGGTGAGCGCCACCAGCCAGGGGCCCGGTGCGCTCAAGGTGCTGCGCAGGCGCGGCCCGGCAGCGCGTGCGGCCTGTGCCGCGTGCGCCACCTGGTCGGCGGGCACGCTGCGCCACACCGCCAGGGCCATGAGCAGGGAGACGGCCGCAAACAACCACCACCATGCCGCCCAGCCCCAGGCGGGGATGAACAACGGCCCGGCCAGCAAGGCCAGCGCCGTGCCGGTGGGCATGTAAGCGCCCCACACACCTAGCATGCCCGGCAGCTGCGCGGGGGGCACCAGGCGGCGGATCAAAGCCGGTGCAGGCAGTGCCACCAGCAAAAAGCCCAGACCTTCGATGGCCCGCAGGGCCAGCAAGGCGGGCACCGAGGTGGCGAAGCCGCCCAAGCCACTGGCCAGTGCCAGCAAGCACAGGCCGCGCAGCATGCTGCGCTGAAGGCCCGCGCCGTCGGCCCACAGACCCATGAACACCGCCAGGCCCATGCCCGCCAGTTGCACCATGGACAACAGGAATCCGGACTGCAGCAGCGTCAGCCCCAGCTCGGCCTGCAGGGCAGGCAAGGCGGGCGGGAGCTTGCCCACCTGCAAGGCCGCCACGCCACCGGCCAGGACCACAAGCCAGGCGGCACGCTGAGCCGGCAGCAGACTCACAGCAGCTTGCGCCCTGTCAAACGTTCGTGCTCGCGCAGGGCAAAGCGGTCGGTCATGCCGGCGATGTAGTCGGCCACCGAGCGGTGCAGGTCGTCGCTGGCGGCAAAGTCGGAGGGCATCTCGGCCGGTTGTGCCACATAGGCGGCAAACAGCTCGTGCACCACCTGCTGGGCCTGCCGGGTGGTTTGCATGACCTGGGGGTGGCGGTACAGCTGCGCGAACAAAAACTTTTTCAGCTCGGCGCTGCGCGACTTCATCTGGGGGCTGAACGACACCAGCGGGCCTGCCTGGCGGGCTTGTGCCAAGGTGCGCACGCCCGCCTGGGCCACGGCCTGGCGGGTGGTGTCGATCACGTCATAGACCTGGTCGCTGAGCATGCGGCGGATGGTCTCGTACAGCAGGCGGCGCGGTTTGTCGGTCAAGCCCGGGTGCTCGGCCAGGGTCTGCTGGTGGTAGTGCGCAAACAGCTCCACCTGCAGCAGCTGGTCGGTGCTGATCAGGCCCGAACGCACGCCGTCGTCGATGTCGTGCGCGTTGTAGGCGATGGCATCGGCCAGGTTGCACAGCTGCGCCTCCAGGCTGGGTTGGCTGCGCTCGATGAAGCGCCGCCCCACCCCGCCAGGCTCGGTCAGCTCCAGCCGCTCGGCATTGGCCCGCGAGCAGTGCTTGAGCACGCCTTCACGGGTTTCAAAGCTCAGGTTCAGTCCGTCGAAGGCCGGGTAACGCTCTTCGAGTTGGTCGACCACGCGCAGGCTTTGCAGGTTGTGCTCAAAGCCGCCGTGCCCGGCCATGCAGTCGTTCAGCGCGTCCTGCCCGGCGTGTCCGAAGGGCGTGTGGCCCAGGTCGTGCGCCAGCGCCACGGCCTCCACCAGGTCTTCGTTCAGGCCCAACGCCCGGGCGATCGAGCGACCCAGCTGCGCCACTTCGAGCGAATGCGTCAGGCGCGTGCGGAACAGGTCACCTTCGTGGTTCAGAAAGACCTGCGTTTTGTAGACCAAGCGCCGAAAGGCGGTGGAGTGCACGATGCGGTCGCGGTCGCGCTGGTAAGCATTGCGCGTGGGCGCTGGGGGCTCGGGGTGGCGACGGCCCCGGCTGTGGGCCGGGTCGCAGGCCAGGCCCGCCAAACTGGCCTGAGCTTGGCTGGCACCCACCGACAAATCCAGGGACTCGGCGTACATGCTCTTCAGGCGCAGCAGGCCTGGATCACCTCGCGCACCAGCGCATCGGGCGCGCCAGCCACCTTGGCCTGGCCCGGGCCATCGATCAGCACGAACTGGATGTCGCCCGCGACGGCTTTTTTGTCCAGGCGCATGTGCGCGATGTAGTGGCCCGCGTTGTCGGCTGCATCGATGACGGGGCCGCGCACCGGCAAACCCGCCCGCGCGATCAAGGCCCGCAGGCGCGCCACCAAAGCGGCATCGACCAGTCCCAAGCGCTGCGACAGCTCTGCGGCCATGACCATGCCGCAGCCCACGGCTTCGCCATGCAACCAGACCCCAAAGCCCAGACCGGCTTCGATGGCATGGCCAAAGGTGTGGCCAAAGTTCAAGATGGCCCGCAGACCGGCTTCGCGCTCGTCCTGCCCCACCACCCAGGCCTTGATCTCGCAGCTGCGCTGCACGGCATGCGCCAGCGCCGCAGGGTCTTGCGCCATGAGGGCGTCGATGTTGGCCTCGATCCAGTCCAGGAAGGCCATGTCGGCGATCGGGCCGTACTTGATGACTTCGGCCAGGCCCGCGCTCAGCTCGCGCGGGGGCAAGGTGGCCAAGGTGTCCAGGTCGCACACCACACGCACCGGCTGGTAGAACGCGCCGATCATGTTTTTGCCCAGCGGATGGTTGATGGCGGTTTTGCCGCCCACCGAGGAATCGACCTGGGCCAGCAAGGTGGTCGGCACCTGCACAAAAGGCACGCCACGCATGAAGCTGGCCGCGGCAAAGCCGGTCATGTCGCCGACCACGCCGCCACCCAGGGCGAACAGCACCGTCTTGCGGTCACAGCCTTGGCCCAGCAAGGCGTCAAAAATCAGGTTCAGGGTGGGCCAGTCCTTGTGCGCCTCGCCATCGGGCAGCACCACGGTGCGCACCTGCCGGTAATGCGGCGCGATGGCGCTGCGCAAGGCGGCTTCGTACAGCGGGGCGATGGTGGTGTTGGTCACGATCATGGCCGTCTGCGCTCGGGGCAGGCCGGCCCAGGTGTCAGAGCGGCGCAACAGCCCTGGGCCGATGTGGATGTCGTAACTGCGGTCGCCCAGCGCGATGGCGACCGGGTGGAAGGAAGGTGTGGGCTCGGACATAGCCCCCAAGTGTAGGGGCTTTGGCGCTGGGCTCAGGACTTGGCGGGGGACGCTGCGGGCTCGGCGGCCGGTGTGCGGGCGGTGCAGTGGCCAGACAGTTCCAGCTGCATCACGATCATGTTGACCAGGGTGGCCACCGAAGGCCTGCCGGTCTCCATCACAAAGTGGGCCGTCTGCCGGTACAGCGGGTCGCGCAGGGCATACAGATCGCGCAGGCGCTGCAAGGGGTCATCGACCTGCAACAGGGGGCGGGCGCTGTCGTGGCGCACGCGCCGAAACACATCCTCAGGGGTCGAGCGCAGGTAGATGACCTGACCGCGATCGTGCAGGTGCTGGCGGTTGGCCTCACGCAGCACGGCACCGCCCCCGGTCGAGATCACGCCCTGGTGCTGCGCGCTCAGCTCATCCAGCACCTGCTGCTCGATGTCGCGAAAACGGTCTTCGCCCTCGCGCGCAAAAAACTCCCGGATCGAGCAGCCCAGGCGCTGTTCGATCACCTGGTCGGAATCCACAAAAGGCAGGCCCAGGCGGCGGGCCAATTGCCTGCCAATGGTGGTTTTTCCCGAGCCTGGAAGGCCCACAAAGATGATGCGCACGTGTTGTCTCTGGCTGATGGTGTGGGCGCTGGCGCCCCAAGGCATGGGCAAGTGTAGTCGAGCCCACAGCCGCGCAGACCCGCCTGCGGGGTGCGGCTAGGGCGGGCTGGGCGCCGGGGCATCGGCGATGACGCGCGGCGTCAAGAAAATCAGCAACTCGCTGTTGCGCTGCAGCAGGTCCCGGTTCTTGAACAACCAACCCAGGCCCGGCAGCTGACCGAGGCCGGGCACCCGGGCCTCGTTGTGGCGATCGGTGTCTTCGTAAATCCCGCCCAGCACCACCGTGCCACCGTCTTCGACCCTGACCTGGGTTTTGACATGCTTGGTGTTGATCGCAAAGCCTGCCGGGGTGATCTGGCCCACGCTGTCGCGGTTGACGTCCACGTCCAGCACCACCGAGCCGTCCGGGGTGATTTGCGGCGTGACTTCGAGTTTCAGATTGGCCTTGCGGAAGGTGATCGACGTGGCGCCACTGGCCGACGCCGTCTGGTAGGGCAGCTCGGTGCCTTGCTCGATCAGGGCCTTGGTCTGGTCGGCCGTGACCACCCGGGGGCGCGACACCACCTTGCCACGCCCTTCGGCCTCGAGCGCGGAGATCTCGACATTGATGAAGCGATCGGCCGCCGCATTGAACAGGGACACCGCAAAGCTCGCTGGCGACAGCAGGGTCTGCCCCGCATTGCCAGCCGGCAACCTGACCTGGTTGCCCGTGACCACCCCCGGGCCCACGGCGGCATTGGACGCCCCCAAGGCCAGCGTGCCGTCGCGGCCATTCACCTGCAAGGGCATGGCCAGGCCCGCCCCCAGGCGCACGCCCAACGATTCGCCAAACTGCCTGTCCGCCTCCACGATGCGCGCCTCGATCATGACCTGCCGGATGGGCACATCCAGGCGCTGCAGCAGCGCCTGCACATGCACCAGGCGCGAGGGCACATCGGACACGAACAACTGGTTGGTGCGCGGGTCAAACAGCACACTGCCGCGCGCACTGAGCATGCGCCCTGCACTGCCCGCCATGGCCCCGGGCGCACCGCCTTGCAGGCGTTGGGCCAGGTCGCCCGCGCGGGCGTGCTTGAGCTGCACAGACAAGACCTGCAGGGGGCTGACCAACTCCAGTGCAGCCCGGGATTCCAGCTGCCTTTTTTCGCGCTGCGCCCATTCGTCTTGCGGTGCCACCCACAGGACCCGGCCCTCCAGCCGGTAGGCCAGGCCTTTGGCGCGCAGGACGATGTCCAGGGCCTGGGGCCAAGGCACCTCGGACAGCCTCACGGTGACCTGACCGTCCACGCCTTCTGCCGCCACCAGGTTCAAGCCCGAGAAGTCGGCAAACACCTGCAGCAAGGTTTTGAGCGGGACATCCTGGAAATTCAGGCTGATGGGCTGATCGGCCTTGGGCAGATCGGGCTGGACATGGACCACGGGCATGGCCGCCTGGGCCAGTGCGCTGGGGGCGCTGCTGTGCAGGGACAGCCACAAACAGCACAGCAGATAGGGTCCATGCTTGTCCTGGGCATGCTTCATGGTGACCGAGCCTCCATCTTCAGGGTCTGAACCTGGCCATGCAGGTCACGCACTTGCATCTCGTCCTGGCCGATGCGCCAGACCCGGTGCCCTTCCTGACTGATCTGCCGACCTTCCTGGACACGAAA
>JAIXXW010000350.1 GCA_027490555.1 Comamonadaceae bacterium
AAAGGCCGCACCTATGTGATTGATCTGGTGGGCGACATCAGCGACAGCGCGCAGCTCGACCCCTTGCTTGACCCACTGCTGATCATCCGTGACAGCACCGGCCGCATCATCACCCGGGCCGATGACTTCGACCGCAGCCTGGATGCACGCGCGTATTTCACACCGGCCTCGGACGGCCTGTACATTCTCGAATCTAGGAGCGCTTTCAAATACGACATCGGCGCCTACCGCATCCATGTCAGTGAGGCGCCCGACGACGATGTGGGCGATGCACTGGACAGCACAGCCACCCGCATCACGCTGGGACAGGCCCAGACCGGCACGATCGGCATCCCGGGCGACAAGGATGTCTTCAGGCTCGAATTGCAGGCCGATCGGGTCTACGAGATCAGCCTGGATGGTCTGGCCGGTCATGCAGGAACTCTGGCAGATCCCTATTTGCGCGTGTTCGATGCACGCGGCCATCTGGTCGACTTTGACAACAACAGCGGGACAGGCAACGATGCCAGCCTGTACCTGGCACCGACCACATCTGGGGTTTACTACATCCAAGCCTCGTCGAGTCAGGACCGTGGCATGGGCACCTATGCCCTGAATGTGGTGCAGCGGGACATGCCGCCCGACGATGTGCCCAACGACATCAGCACCAGGGTTCGCCTGACGCCGGGTGACACTTTCAGCGGCCAACTGCTGACCCACAACGATCAGGACTGGGTCGGTATTCGCCTGGACGGGGGGCGCAACTATGTCTTCCGTGTTCAGGCCTCGCAAAGCGGCAATGGCACGCTGGCCGATCCGGTGCTCGAAATCCGGGGTGCCGACGGCGGCCTGATCCGAACCATCGACAACATGCTGATCGGCAATGAGCCGGCCACCGTGTTCACACCACTGGACACCGGCAACTTCTACCTGGTGGTCAAAGCCGCCGATGGGCAGACCGACACTGGGTCATACACCATCGTGACGCGTGCACCGGATGACTATGGCAACACCCTGCAGTCTGCCCACACACTGACGCTGAACCAGACCGTCAACGGTGCCATCCAGTGGTCCGATGGCGCCTTTGGGGTTCGTGCCATGGACTCGGTGGGTCTGGCCACGGACATCGATGCGGACTGGTTCCAGTTCTCTGCCAACCGGGGCGATGTGTTGTCCCTGTCAGTGCAAGCCACCAGCGGCTCTGGCCTGAGCCGTCCGCTGCTTGAAATCGTGGATGGCCTGGGCCGCACGCTGGCCTTTGGCGATGGTCTGGAAACCCTCAATGCCCGTGCTGTCGCCACCTTCAAGGCGGTCCAAGACGGCACCTATTACGCCCGCCTGATCGATGGCGCGGGGGCTAAGGGAGACTACACGCTCTCCCTGTCTGCGGGCGATGCCTCGGATGAGGATGCACAACAAGCCGTGGCCATGAACTTCGTGCAAAGCAGCAGCGGTCTGCAGGCGCAGAACACCGCGCGCATTGGCTTGCCTGGTGACACGGACAGCTTTGTGATTGACCTGGCACAAGGACACTCTTACCGGATCGAGACACTGGCCGTTCGCGATGGTCTGATCGCACCGCTGGGCGCTGCCCAAATGAACCTGGCCTTCCGTGCGTCGGGCAGTTCCACTTCCGACAGCGTCTTGATCGACCGCGTGGCCGGTCAGGTTTCGTTCTTTGACAGCAGCCTGTTTGAAGCCACGGCGGCTGGAACGATGACGATCACGGTGAACGCACCCGACATCAACCAGACGGGTCAGTACCGCCTGCGGGTTGTGGACCTGGGCGGCCAGCAAGACGATGCAAGACCGGATACGGTGAGTGCCTATGCCGACGCTGAGCATGGTGTCTTGGCCAGCAACGACCAGCACGACGGCCGCATCGATGCCACAGGCGATATCGACCTGTTTGCCATCCATCTGACGGTTGGCAATCTGTACGATTTCACGGTCAAGAGTTACCTGGACGGTCTGGGCACGTTGGCACAGGCGCAGTTGCGACTGCTCGACGCCAATGGCCTGTTGGTGACTTCCGGCACTTTCGATGACGCCACAGGTCGCACCGATCTGGCGGTGTCGGTGTTTGACACGGGCCGCTACTATTTATCGGTCTCGGCCACAGAAGTGCCAGGCAATATCGGCAGCTATGCGCTCGAGAGCCGTTTGCGCGATGGTGCCTACACGGGCAGCGACGATCTGAGTGCAGACACACGCTCAGGCGTCACTGTGCGCCCTGGCAAACCGGTCAGTGGTCGCATCGATCACGCAGAGGACCATGACTGGGTGAAAGTCGATCTGCAAGCCGGCAAGGTGTATGTGCTGGATGTGCTGGCCGACGGCCACGGCGCTGGCGGCACGCTGGCCGATTCAACCTTGCGCCTGCTCGACGCCGACGGTCAGGTGCTCGCATTCGATGACAACAGTGGTGCAGGGTCGGATTCGCACCTGCAATTCACTGCAGAAAACACTGGCACTTATTTCCTGGATGTGGGCAGCGAAGGTGGCGCTACCGGAACCTACACCGTGCGTGTGCGTGAGCTCTACAGCGGCATGGCCGATCCACTGTCTGGGGCCCAGTGGTACCTGGGCGCACTGGGTCTGTCCAAAATCGGTGGACAGCTCAGCGGTGACGGTGTGCGGGTGGGCATGGTGGACGATGGCATTGACACGGCCCACCCTGACCTGCAACTGTCGATCGATTTTGCTGCGGCCTACGACGCGGCCCTCAACACGCAGGACGGCAAACACAAGCTGCCCTGGGATGCCCACGGCACGGCCGTGGCAGGCATCATTGTGGGCGTTGCCAACAACGAAACTGGCATCGTGGGCATTGCCCCTGACGCAGAAATTGTTTCCACCCGGGTCGGTTGGGATTGGGGCTCGATCACCGAAGCCATGGGGCGTCAGGTCGAATTCGACATCAGCAACAACAGCTGGGGCGCGATTGCACCGTTCAGTGACAACTTCAACAGCACCACGCTGACATTTGCCTACGAGGCTTTGCGCACAGGTGTGGAGGATGGTCGGGATGGTCTGGGGACGGTCTTTGTTTTCTCTGCTGGCAACAGCGGCGCCTACGGCGAGAACACCAACTACCATAATTTCCAGAATGCCCGTGAGGTGATCACCGTCGGTGCAACCCAGGCCGACGGCAGCCCGGCTGGCTTCAGCACGCCCGGAGCCAGTGTGCTGGTGGGTGCCTACGGTGTGGACCTGCTGACCACAGACCGCCATGAGCGTGGGCTGGGTTACAACCCTGCAGGCAACTACACCAGCTTCTCAGGCACCTCTGCGGCTGCCCCAGTGGTTTCTGGTGTGGTGGCCCTGATGCTCGAGGCCAATCCGAACCTCGGTTACCGCGATGTCCAAGAAATCCTGGCGTACTCGGCCACCCATCCCGACAACCAGGACTGGAAGACCAATGCTGCCAGCAACTGGAATTTTGGGGGCTTGAAGTTCAATGACCAATTGGGCTTTGGCCTTGTCGATGCCTACAGCGCGGTACAGCTGGCCCAGACATGGACCGAACAGAAGACCTCGGTCAATGAAGTCAGTGACTCTGCGCGTCAATTCGGCTTGAACCTGGCCATCCCTGATGGTGAAGACAGCGCCATCACCCGCTCATTCGTCATCGACAACGCGATGACGGTGGAACACGTCGAACTCGGCATCGATCTGCGACATACCCGCTTGGGCGACCTGATCGTTCAGGTCACCTCACCCAACGGCACGGTATCGACCCTGATGGATCGCCCGACCGTCAACGCAGAAATGCCTTTTGGCTTGAGTGGCACAGACAGCGGCGTACCCACCCACTTGCTGTGGGACTTCTCCAGCGTGCAGTTCTGGGGTGAAAACGCGGTGGGCACCTGGACGGTATCTGTGAAAGATGTTCGCGCCGAAGAGACCGGTATGGTCAGCAGCCTGTCACTGCGGGTCTATGGCCAACGCGACGATGGCCATGACACCTATGTGCTCACGAACGAGGCCTTCCAAAGTGGCGCTGTCACACACACGCTGCAGGATGAGCATGGCTTGGATGTGATCAACGCAGCGGCGGTGACCACCGACATGCTGGGCAACCTCGACGAGGGTCTGCTGGCCTCTCAGGGTGTGGTTTACAGGATAGCCGCCTGGTCACAGATCGAGAACCTTGTCAGCGGCAGCGGTAATGACAATCTGCTGGGCAACGACGTGGCCAACCACTTGCGCGCGCGCGCTGGCGATGACACGTTGTTGGGTGGCCTGGGCCACGACACACTGGAGGGAGGCGCTGGCCGCGACACGGCTGTGTATGCGGGCAGCCGCAACGAATTCACCGTGTCCTGGAACCCGAACACCAAACAGCTCAGTGTGACAGACACCAAGATCAGCAACGGTGATGAAGGTCGTGATCTGTTGACCGGCATCGAGCGAATTGTGTTTGCCGACGGTGAAATGCAGCTCGGCGCGCTGGTGGGCAACCGTGCGCCCGTAGCCAACACCGTGTTCTTTGATTCACCGGTGTTCCTGGCGGCCGGCATGGGCATCGATTTCGCCCTTCCGGATACCGCCTTCTCGGATGCCGATAACGCGGCATCGCTGGAAGTTCAAGTCAGCTCCGCCAGTGGCGGTGAACTGCCCGATTGGCTGGGCTACGACCCCGTGACCCGTGAGTTCACAGGTGTTCCTCCCACCGATTACCAGGGGCAACTCAAGCTCAAAGTCAGCGCTGTGGACGAATTTGGTGCAGAAAGCTCTGACATTCTGACCCTTCAGTTCGGCAGCAATCAGGCCCCGATCCTGGACAACCCCAGCGAGAAAGTCTTGCTGGAGGATGCAGAACAGACCACTCTGGGTTTGAGCGTCCCGCTCGATCCAGAAGGCAAGGCTGTCAGCATCAGGATTTTGGAAGTCCCCACCAAGGGCAGCGTTCTGCTGGGCAATGGGCAAGTGTTGAGCGCAGACATGAGCCTGTCTGCCGAAGCCTTGGCCGATTTGGTCTACCAGACCGCCGCCGATGCCCATGGCGATGCGGGCTATCTGCGTTACCAGGCCACCGACGCCGACGGCGTGACCTCAGAGTCTTCTGTGGATTTCTTCATCGACGCTGTCAACGACGCACCGCGTTTTGTCACCCAGGGCAGCACCCTGACCGTTCAATACCCCAGTGCCGATACGGTGACCCTGGACATGGCCTTGCCCACCGATCCTGAGTCCTTGCTCCAAAACGTCAGACTGATTGAGTTGCCGTCTATGGGAACGGTCACACTCGATGGCCAGGCTCTGGTGATCGATCAGTGGCTGACTTTGGATCAACTGGGTCGCCTGCAGTTCAACCTGAATGAAAACGTCAATGGCCCGATTGGCAGCGTCACCATTCAGGCCGTCGATCCCGAGGGTCTGGCGACCAACTGGAGCCTGCAGCTCCATGTGCAGGGGCAACTGGCCTCCGGGCAGGGCACGGCAGGCGCCGATGCCATGTACGGCAGCATTGGCAATGACACCCTGTTTGGTCTGGCGGCTGACGACACCCTGGTGGGCAATGCCGGCAATGACCGCTTGCTGGGGGGACTGGGCAACGACATGGTCTTTGGCAGCAGCGGCGATGACATGCTCGACGGGTCCAGCGGCAATGACCACCTCGATGGCGGGACAGGCAACGACACCATGGCAGGCGGCCCGGGCAATGACACCTACTTTGTCGATGCGCCAGGCGATGTCGTTTTGGAAGTGCTTTCGGGCAGTTCCGGCGGCAAAGACCTGATCGTGACAAGCATCACCCGCACAGCACCTGCCAATGTGGAGTCCCTGCAGGCTGCTGCGGGTGTGACGATTGACCTGACAGGCAACGCACTGGACAACACGCTGCTGGGCAATGAGACCCACAACCTGTTGTCGGGCGGCGCTGGACGTGACACCCTGATGGGACAGGCCGGTCATGACACTCTCGATGGTGGTGCAGGCGTCGATCGCCTGGCCGGTGGACTGGGTGACGACCTTTACCTTGTGGACTCACGCTCGGACGTGGTGGTCGAGCTGGCCAACGAAGGTACAGACACTGTGCGCGCCAGCACCAGTTACACCCTGAGCGCCAACATCGAAAATCTCATTCTGGAAGAAGGAGGCGACTTCACCGCCGGAGGCAATGCCCTTGCCAACCTGTTGCGCGGCAATGCTGGCAGCAACGTCCTGGCAGGTGGCCTGGGCAGAGACACCTTGGAAGGTGGACTTGGAGACGATGTCTACGTGCTCAGCGACAGCCTGGACGTGATCATCGATACCGGGGGGAACGACACGATCCGCTCGCCGCTGGATGTCGTCTTGCCTGCAGACATTGAAAACGTGGAACTTGTAGGCCTCAACGATGTCTCGGCAGTCGGCAATGCCGGCAACAACCGACTGGTGGGCAATATGGGATCGAACTTGCTCGAAGGTGGCGCTGGTGTGGACACGCTCACTGGTGGCGAGGGTGGCGACCAGTTCCTGGTGGCCTACAACGGGTCGGGGATGGCACCTGATCTTGTCACTGATTTTGTGTCCGGCACCGACCTGCTGATCGTGGATTTCGCCTCGCTGGGACTTTCGCCCCAGGCCATGAACTTGTTGTCCTCGGGGGGGTTGAGCAGCGATTCGTTTGTCAAGGGTGTGGGTGTGCGTGCCTTGGACCCCAACGATCACTTCCTGCTGGACACTGCGCAAAGTCTGCTCATGTTCGATCCGGATGGCTCCGGATCGATGGCGCCACTGGCCTTGCTCCAGTTCCAGGGCATGGTCGACAGCCGCATCAACAGTGCTGACGTGTTCATTGGCATTTGACACGAATGGCAAGCACGATGAGTCTGTTGGAAGTTGCGGCACCCGATCTGCGATCGGTGGGTGCCATTGGGTCGACACTGTGGGTGCTTGAAGCGACGGGATTTTCCAGCGATGGCAACACCCTGCTGGTGAAGGCCACCTACACCTTGCCCGGGGACCCAGAGGGTCTGCGTTACGCTGTCTGGCCCTACGACATGGCCAGCCAGACTTATGGCCTCAGTCTCAATGCACAACTGGCCGTCGGTGGTTTGAAAAGCTCGGATGTCGACGTGATGTCTGCGCTGAGCGTGGGGCCTGAAGCCCAAAGGCTGACGATCGCCGAGTACACCGTGACAGATGCCGGCCTTGGACCTCGACTGGCGCTGATTCGTGGCGACGAGGTGGTGCAGGACGTCTGGAGTTTGCTGGACTTGGACGGCGGGATCTCTGCCGAGCGTTATGCGGTGAGCGCCGACGGCAGGTTTCTGGCGGTTCAAACCAGTGACAGCGTTCTGGCACCTGAGCGGTCCCCGGACACCAACCAAACCAGTGACATCTACCTGCTCGACCTCAAGACATTGCAGACGGAGCGGGTCAGCCTGGTGGCAGATTTGGAAGCCAATTGGCCTGTGACCCTGGGCAATGTGGTGGTCACCGAGAATCAGGTTCGTGTGAGCTTCAGCACCGCTGCCGCTTTTTCGAGGGCAGATAAAAATGAGCTGTCGACAGCGCCCAACGACGCTTACTTGTGGAGCAGAACATTCACAGAGAGCGGTTTTTCGGGTGTGGCGGGCTTTTCACTGATCTCGGTCGACAGGACCAATCTTGCCGCAGGTGCTGTGCCCGTATTGACAAATACCGACTGGTCCAGCAGTGTCAACCTGACGGATATGCCCACCGCCAGCACCGAGGGTGTGTGGTTTGAAAGCTCGGCAGACAACCTGGTGGCTGAAGACGACAATGCCGCCAGCGACATTTTTTTTCGTCCCTACACCGGTGGTGTCACGCAGCGCCTGAGCCTCAAGGGCATTTCTGACCCGCTGCTGCAGCTGGCCTCGGTCAGTGCAGACGGCCGCTACGTGACCGTCCTCACACGCGATGTCGATGCTCAGTCAGCGACGCAGCTGTTGGCTTGGCAAAGTGCCACACAGAACTGGTTGGTCCTGTCGGCTTCAGCTTCGGGCCAATACGCCAACGCCGATGTCACCTCGGCTGTGTTGTCGCCGGATGGGCGATGGGCGGCCATGACCACACAGGCGACCAATCTGGTCAGTTCAGACCCTGAGGCTATTGGAGGACAACTTTATCTTGTCCCTGTTTCAAGCCAAAGCACGTTCATTGGGACGCCTGTTGCAAGCCCGGCATCGTTCAATCTGGTCGAAGACACTTTTTCATCAGGCCATCTGGCCGGTTCGGCTGCAAATGGCCATGGCCTGACTTTCATCAAGACCAGCAACCCCCTGCACGGGACAGTCACACTGGACCCGTTGACGGGCATCTACAGTTATACGCCTTTGGCCAATTACAACGGCCGCGACAGTTTCACATTCAAGGTCAATGACGGGACTGTGGATTCGGCAATCGCGACCGTGTCCTTGACCGTCACACCTTCGAACGACAACCCCACAGGCAACGTCACCTTCAGCGGCTTGGCCGTGTTGGGCCAAACACTGACAGCCACCAACACCTTGGCCGATGCGGATGGCATCGGGGCGATCAGCTACCAATGGTTGGCCAATGGCTCGGCCATTCAAGGCGCCGTTGGCAGCAGCTTGACGCTGGGCCCGGCCCAGGTTGGCCAAAAAATCAGCGTTCGAGCGACATACACCGATGGGGGTGGAACCCCAGAGTCGGTCTTGAGCCCTCAGACCGATGTACCCGTTGTAGCTGGGCACGGTCTGACCGGTCAGGTGTACCAATGGAAAACGCATGCCTTGTTGAGCGATGTGACCGTGTCTGCATCTGGCGCTTCCGTGAACACGGACGCGAATGGGCGGTATTCGATCAGCGGTTCAGTGCAAGGTTCCATCCAACTCAACGTCAGCAAAGCCTTGACGCCCGTTCAAGCGGCAGAGGCCATCACCGAAGCCGACGCGTTGGCAGCGCTGCAAATGGCGACCGGACGCAATCCCAACCCGGATGGTGTGCCCTTGTCGCCTTACCAGTTCATGGCCGCCGACATCAATGAGGATGGCCGAGTCACCAGCGCTGACGCCCTGGCCATTTTGAAGATGGCCAGAGGCATGAAGGATGCACCGGCCATGAAGTGGCTGTTTGTGGACGAAGAACAGGATTTCTGGAACGAAACCCTCAATGCCTTCCTCACCACACGACATTCGGTTTCCTGGAGCCAAAACTTGTCCGTGGATGTTACTCAGAACACCCCGCACAACCTGGTGGCTGTGCTCAAAGGCGATGTCAACGGCAGTTGGTCAGCGCCTGCTGCTTCAGTGGATTTGGATGTGGTCAGCCCTGCTTATTTCACTGATTTGGCAACCAAACTGGGTGTTCCTCTGACGCAATGGGGCATGGTCTGACAATGCCCCTCTCTTGATTTTCAAGGCTGCGCTGCCAGGCTGCTCAAGCGATGCGTACAGCCTGATGCGCTGTTTGAGCGGGTTGTTCACACCGCCCGGTCTGGACCACTGGAGTTGCCAGGCTGAAGCTTTCCAGAGGAAACCAAGCCCTCACCTGCTGTTGTTGTGCTGGCAGTGCCGCTGGATGGCAGGTCAGGCCCCGGCCGGTTCGCCGCCGCGCACGCCACTCGCCACCAGCGTCCGGTACTCGGAGGGGGATTGGCCCACTTCGCGTCGGAAAGATCGGCTGAAGTAGGCCGGGTCCTCGAATCCGATCTGAACGGCCACCTCCACCACCGGCATCGGGGTGTAGGCCAGAAGGCGCCGCGCCTCCAACATCCGGCGGTCCTGCAGCATCTGCAGCGCCGACTTGCGTGACACCAAACGGCAACTTCGGCTGAGGTGGTCTGGCGTCACACCCAACTGGCCGGCATAAAAATCCAGCGGCTGAGGTGATGCGAAATGCCGTTCCACCAAGGCCATGAAACGGCGCACCAGGGTGTCCCGCGCACCGGGGCGCTGCGCTCGGTCAAACACCTCCCCGCGCTCACGCACGAAATGCACCGCCACCAGGGTGGCAAGCGCTTGCAGAGCATGGACCCGGCCCCGAGAGGTGCTTGCGAATTCCCGAGCCAGCTGCGCCAGCAGGCCAGACAGCTCCACGGTGCCTGCGGGCTTTTCGATCACAAAGGACTGGTCCAATGTGCCGCTGACCAACATCGAGCCGCCCAGGAGTTGCGCCAAAGTGGCTGTTGGCAGGGTGACCTGGTGGCCAACCGCATGGCGGGTGTAGGTGAAAGCGTGCACCGAACCGGGCGCCAGCATCAGCAGCACCGGGCCGACCGCCTTGAACTCGCGGCCATCGATGGTGCCCCGCACCCCACCCTTCTGCAAGAACTGGAACTGGTGTAAACCCTCATGGTGGTGGGCCGGAATCGTCCAGTTCATCTCGTTGCCGCGAACGGCAACGGATTCGTAATGCAGACAGTCGTCCGGTTGCTTGTGGCGGACTTCCTCAAAATCGACCAGCAACAGGGCAGGTGGCTTCATGCAGGCCATTGTCGCGTGATGCCGGAAATGTGCAAGTTTTTTCAGGTTTCATCCATGGTCAGGGGGGCGCTTGTGGCGCACAGTTGGCCCCATGACCCGCCCGTCCGCGCCCCATCTGCCAGAGGTCGCCCCTTCTGTGGGCGAGGCCGGGACCATGCCCGCGTCGCCCCCGCTGGCCCCCCTGCGCCTGACCGGGGCACAGGCTTTGGTGCGCATGCTCCTGGCCGAAAAAATTGACACCGTCTTCGGCATCGTGGGCGGAAAGCTCTCACCCCTGTTCCATGCCCTCAGCCGCGAGCCGCGCATCCGATTCATCGGGGTTCGGCACGAGGCGGCAGGCCCGATGATGGCCGCCGCCTTGCATGCTGGCACCGGCAAAATGGCCGTGGCCGTCGGCGAGATGGGCCCGGGTGGCTTGAACATGGCCTCGGGGCTGGGGGTGGCCTTCAACAACAACCTGCCCCTGCTGGCGATCACCACCAACCAGCACCGGGCGGTCGCCTACCCCCATGCTGGGGTCTTCATGGACCTCAACACCCAGGCCGTCACCACGCCTTTGACCAAATGGAATGCGGTGGTCCACGACGCCCGTCGCCTGCCCGAGCTGGCACGCCGCGCATTCCGCGAGGCACTGGGTGGCCGACCCGGGCCGGTGCACCTGGACATTCCGCAGGACGTGTTGGCCGAGGTCCATGCCTTCGCTGGCGACGAGTTCGACTTGGCGCCCGCGCGCTACCGCGCGGTGCTGCCCCCGAGGCCTTCAGCCGCTGCCGTCTCCGAAGCCGCCGAGCTGCTGCTGCAGGCCCGCCGACCGCTTTTGGTGGGTGGCGGTGGTGTGGTCGCAGCGGGCGCGCAACAACTGCTGCGTGAGCTGGCCCAACGCCTGCATGCCCCGGTGGTGCCGACGCAGATGGCCCTGGGCGTGGTGCCCTCGAGCAGCGAACACTTCATTGGCCATGGCGGCATCATCGCCGGTGAAGCGGTCAAGCGCGCTTTCGAGCGGGCCGACGTGGTCCTGAGCGTGGGCTGCCGCTGGTCCTCCTGGATGTGGGACGAAAACGGCCCGCTGGCCCGCCGCAGCCACAAGCTGGTCAACATCAACATCGACCCTTCTGCCCTGGGCGGCCCGGCGGTCCACCAGGTGGCGATCCAGGCGGACGCCGCTGAGGCCCTGCGCGACCTGCTCGCGGCGATCGAGGGCACCACGGCCAGCGCCGACCCGGCCTGGCTGGGCCAGGTGCGGGCGGTGCGCGCGCGTTATGAGGCCAAGCTGGCCATCATGGCCAAGGACACCGAGGCCACCATGCATCCGGCCGCCTTGGCCCAAGCGATCGCCAACGCGCTGCCCGCCGATGCGCTGGCCGTCTTCGATGGCGGCCACACCACCTTCTGGAGCAACGACTTCACCCCGGTGCACGAGGTGCGCACACGTTTTCACGAACCGGGCATGAGCCACCTGGGCTACGGTTTGCCGGCGGCCATCGCGCTCAAGTCTCAGTTCCATGACCGGGTGGTGGTCAACATCACCGGCGACGGCGCCTTTGGCTTCACCCTCAACGAGCTGGACACCGCACGCCGCTACCGGCTGCCGGTGGTGACCGTGGTCCACAACAACGCGGCTTGGGGCGTGATCCGCATGGGACAGCGCCTGGGCCTCGATTTCGAGATGGCCACCGCGCTGGAAGACACCGATTACGCAGCGATCGCGCGTGGCTTTGGCTGCCACGGCGAAGTGGTCACCCGCGCAGGTGACTTGGCCGGCGCTCTGGAGCGGGCCATCGCCAGTGGCCTGCCTGCGGTGATCGACTGCCGCACCAAATTCCTGCCGCATCCGGCGGTGGGCCAATTCGTCAGCATGAACAAATACGGTTTCCAGGCGCTCACGCGCGTGGTGCCTCAGATGGAGAACAAAATGAACGATATCCGCATGCACAGGGGTGGCAACAAGGTCGCTGCCAGCTCCGGCCAGACCTTCGAGCGACGCAACCCCCTGGACGGCAGCGTGGCCACCCGCGCACCCGCAGCCACGGTGTCGGACGCGCAAGCGGCGGTGGACGCTGCCGCCAAAGCCTTCCCGGCCTGGGCCGCGATGGGGCCCAGCCAGCGCCGTGCCTTGCTGCTCAAGGCCGCACAGGCGCTGGAGGCCAGGACGCCGCAGTTCATTCAAACCATGGCCGCAGAGACGGGTGCTGCCGCGCCCTGGGCCGGCTTCAACGCCCAACTGGCTGCCGGCATGCTGCAGGAGGCCGCCTCGCTCACCACCCAGATCTCAGGCGATGTGATCCCCTCCGACGTGCCGGGCAGCCTGGCCATGGGCCTGAGGGTGCCCGCTGGTGTGGTGCTGGGCATCGCGCCATGGAACGCACCGATCATCCTGGGCGTTCGCGCGATCGCCACACCGCTGGCCTGCGGCAACACGGTGGTCCTCAAGGGCTCGGAGCTGTGCCCCGCCACCCATGGCCTGATCATCGAGGCTCTGCAAGATGCTGGGCTGCCACCTGGTGTCGTCAATTTCGTGACCAATGCCCCGCAGGACGCCGCTGCCGTGGTGGAGGCGATGGTCGCGCACCCAGCGGTTCGCCGGGTCAATTTCACCGGATCGACCCATGTGGGCCGACTGATCGCGCAGACCTGCGCGAAACACCTGAAGCAGGCGGTGCTGGAGCTGGGCGGCAAAGCCCCCCTGCTGGTGTTCGATGACGCCGACCTCGAGGCTGCAGTGGACGGCGCGATCTTTGGCGCCTTTGCCAACTCGGGGCAAATATGCATGTCCACCGAGCGCCTGGTGGTCGACGCCAAGGTGGCCGACACCTTTGTCGCCAAACTGGCTGCCCGGGCCGTCGGCTTGCCCCTGGGCGATCCGCGCAAAGGCCCGGTGGTGCTGGGTTCGGTGATCGACATGCGCACCGTCGAACGCTGCAACGCCCTGATCGACGACGCCCTGGCGAAAGGCGCCAAGCTGGTGTGCGGCGGCAAAAGCGAGAACACCTTGATGCCCGCCACGGTCCTCGACCATGTGACCGCCGACATGCGGATTTACCACGAAGAGAGCTTCGGCCCGGTCAAGCCCGTGGTGCGGGTGCAAGGGGTCGAGGCGGCCATTGCCTGCGCCAACGACAACCCTTATGGCCTGTCGGCTGCCGTCTTCGGCGGCGACACCGCCCGCGCCATGCAGGTCGCCCAGCGCATCGAATCGGGCATCTGCCATGTCAACGGCCCCACGGTGCACGACGAAGCACAGATGCCTTTCGGCGGCGTCAAGGCCTCGGGCTATGGCCGCTTTGGCGGCAAGGCCGGCATCGAGGCCTTCACAGAACTGCGTTGGATGACGGTGCAGACCACGCCACGCCAGTACCCTTTCTGACCCATCCCCCTCACCCGAACCCCCCAAGGAGACCCGCGATGAAACGACGTGACATTGTGTGCGCCGGGCTGGCGCTTGGCGGCCACGCCGCGCTTCCTGTGCTGGCCCAGCCGGCCAACACCACCTTCATCTGGTCTGGCTTTCCAGCGGGCGGACTGGGTGACCAGGTGACCCGGCCGCTGCTGGAGCAGATGCGGGGCAAGTTGCCGCAAAACCTGGTCTACGACAGCAAGCCGGGTGCGGGTGGGCGCATCGCCGCCGAGTTCGTCAGGCGTTCCGCGCCCGACGGCCACCAGATTTTCCAGACACCGGCTTCGGTGATGGTGCTCCAGCCCCATGTCTTCAAGAAACTGCCCTATGACACGCTGGGGGACTTCACCCCCATCGCCAGCCTGTGCGCCTTCACCACCGTGCTCACCGCCGGCCCTGGTCTGCCCGCCGATGTGCGCAATCTGGCCGACCTGCTGCGCTGGGCCAGGCTCAACCCGAACGCGGCCAACATCGGCAACCCGTCCTCGGGCTCGGGCATGCACCTGGCGTCCCTGTTGCTGGCCAAACAGTCGGGCTCGCCCCTCAACCCGATTCCGTACAAAGGCGGCGCGCCGCTGCTCAACGACCTGCTGGGAGGACAGGTGCCGGTGAGCATCAATGTGATCTCGGAGGTTCTGCCGCACATCCGCACGGGCAAGTTGCGGGCCCTGGGCGTGTCTGCGCCCACCCGCTCCAAGGCGCTGCCCGAGGTGCCGACGATGACCGAACAGGGCTTCAAGGAATTGGCCTATCTGGAGTGGTTGGGCTGGTTCGGCCCAGCGCAAATGCCGGCCAACCGGGTCGCTGCGATCAATGCGGCCGTGAACGACGCCCTGGCCACACCGGCCATGACAGAGGCGCTGGCCAGGGTGGGCCTGGAGCCCTTGCGCTTGAGCCCGACCCAGTTTGCCACCCAGGTGCGGCAGGACCACGCCTACTGGGCACAGGTCATCAAAACGACCGGCTTCCAGCCCGAAGACTGAGGCCTCTGCACAGCGCCCAGGGCCGACCTTGGCGCCCGGGTGGCGGTGGTGCTTGGCGGTGGGCTTGGGCTGAACGCTGGCGGCTGAGCGGCGTGCCGTTCAGCTTCTGCAAAAATCGGCCCAGATCCTCACCGCGTCAAGACCCATGTCACCTTCCAATCAGCAAGCGCAAGCCCAGCAACTGACGGCCGCAGACGGCTATCGCCTGGGGGTTGTGCAATACCCCAGTCTTGGCAGGCTGCGGGGCCGCCTGGTCATCGCCGGGGCCACTGGCGTGCCACAGGGCTTTTACAAGCGCTTTGCCCAGTTCGCGGCGGCGCAAGGCCTGGAGGTGTGGACCCTGGACTACCGGGGCATCGGACGGTCCAAGCCTGCCAGCCTGCGCGGCTTCGAGATGAACTACCTGGACTGGGCCCGCCTGGACCTGGCAGCCCTGCTCAGCCATGTCGCCGCACGCGGCGATGAACCCCTGTGGATGGTGGGCCACTCCTATGGCGGCCATGCCTTCGGCCTGCTGCCCGGCAAGGAGCGCGTGCAGCGCTTTGCCACCTTTGCCACGGGGGCCGGTTGGCACGGGTGGATGCCCCCGATGGAGCGCTGGCGAGTCCTGTTCATGTGGCGCGTTCTGGGCCCGCTGATCGTGCGGACCCACGGCTACCTGGCCTGGAGCCTGCTGGGCATGGGCGCCGACTTGCCGCGCGATGTGTTTTTGCAATGGCGGCATTGGTGCCAGTGGCCGCGCTACTTTTTCGACGACCCGGAACAAGCGCACCTGGCCCAGGCGTTTGCCCAGGTGGACATCCCGATCCGCGCCATCAATGCGAGCGACGACAAATGGGCGCCCCCGGCCTCACGCGATGCCTTCATGTCGGCCTATCACAACGCCGCACTTGAATTGCTCACGATCGAACCGTCCGAGTGGGGCATGTCGCACATCGGGCACATGGGGTATTTCCGGCCCCAGGCCGAACCTTTGTGGCAACAAACCCTCGACTGGTTGACCCGGCCCACCGAAGACCCACACCCCTGATCACGGGATGTGGGTGGTGACCATGGCAGGCAGCACGCCATCTGCGGGGTCCGAAACACGCGCCATGCACTCAGCGCTCGGTGGCGTTGGGGTCTCGCGCATCTGCCAGCATTTTTTGCGCCTCATCTGACAGCGCGTCCATCACTCGGCCAAAAACTTCATAGTCGGCATCGCTCAGCCGTGCCCGCAGGCGGGACTGCCTGGCCTGCGAGCCCACGATGCCTTGACGCAGCACCGCCACACCGGCCTCGGTCACCGACAGGCGCTGACGCCGCCGGTCGGCCTGGTCGTTGTCCATGGCCATCAGCCCTTTGTCGACCAACTCGTAGCTGGCACGGCTGACCTGGCTGTGATCCAAACGGGTGGCCAGCGCCACCTGGCCCGAGGTCGCAGGGCCCAGGCGGTTGAGCATGACCAGCACGCGCCACTGGCGGCTGGACAGCCCCAAGGCCTGGCTGACCGAACTCTCGACCACGCGCGCCAACAGTTGCGAAAGCACAGAGACCCTGAAGGTGATCAGGTCTTCGGGTTCATGCAGTCGCAAGGTCGCAACACTCACCAAAGATTTTTTTTTACTTGACATGGCAATATTTGCTACAGCACATAATACAGCTCCTTCACGCATCCGATTGACCCATCAGGAGACCCCCATGCATTCTGCTCTACGTCGCGCCATGCTCGCCGTTTCGCTCATGACAGCGTTCATTTCTACGGCTGGCGCCCAAACCTACCCCAACCGCCCCGTCACGCTGGTCGTGACCCAGGGCGTCGGCTCGGGCAGTGACATCACGGCCCGGCTGTTGGCCGGCTACCTGGGTCCGATCCTGGGCCAGACCGTGGTGGTCGAAAACCGGGCCGGTGCCTCGGGCATCATCGGCCACCAGTCGGTGGCGCGGGCCGCGCCCGACGGTTACACCCTGCTCTTCACCTCCACCGCCGGCCTCTTCGTGGTGCCGGTGATGAACCCCAACGCCAAATACAGCCTGGCCGACTTCACCCCGGTGGCACCGGTCTTGCGTGCACCTTTTGCAGTGTTGGTGGCCAACACGCCCGAAGCGCCCAAAACAATGGCCGAGTTGATGGCCAGCCTGCGTGCAAAGCCCCAGAGCTTCGCCTCGGCGGGCGTCGGCACGATGACCCACTTGGGCAGCGAACTGGTGTTGCGCAAAGCCGGCGTCCAGGCGACACACGTGCCCTACAAGGGCAGTGGCGCAGCCCTGACCGACCTGATGGGCGGTCAGATGTTGTTCGCCACGGATTCACTCACCGCTGCGATGGCACACATCAGGAGCGGCAAGCTTCGTGCACTGGCCACCACCGACAACGCCCGTGAGGGCTCGCTGCCCGACGTGCCCACGCTGGCCGAAGCCGGCATCCCCGGTGTGCAAGTGGCCGCCATCGGTGGCCTCTTCGCTCCCAAGGGCACGCCGCAAGACATCGTCGACAAGATCGCCGCCGCCACCGCCAAGGTGCTGGCCAACCCCGAGGTGGTGCAGCGCTTTGCCGCCGTCGAAACCGATCCCTTGCGGATCACCATGCCGGCCTTCCTGAACCTGTTGCGCCGTGAGTCCGAGGTCTGGAGTCCACTGGTTCAGCAACTGGGCCTGAAACAGGAATGAGCCGCGCCGCACCACTGCCCATGGCATCGCTGCAGCCGGGCAGCATCGGCCCCCTGCAGGGGGTGCGTGTGGTCGACCTGTCGCGCCTGGTGGCGGGCAATATGCTGACCCTGCAATTGGCCGACTTTGGTGCCGATGTCATCAAGGTCGAAGCGGCCGGCTCAGGCGACACCCTTCGCGAATGGCGTGAACCCCATGCCGACCACCCGCAGGGCTATGACGGCTGGTGGCGAACCTACGCCCGCAACAAACGCAGCCTGGCGCTCGACCTGCGCCAGCCCGAGGCGATGGACTGGCTGCGCCGCCTCATCGCCACCGCCCAGGTGCTGGTGGAAAGCTTCCGACCCGGCACGCTGGAGGCCATGGGACTGGGGCCCGAAGCCTTGCTGGCAGCGCACCCGCACCTGGTCATTGTGCGGCTGTCAGGCTGGGGACAAAGCGGCCCCTACCGCGAGTTGCCGGGCTTTGGCAGCCTGATCGAAGGCTTCAGTGGGTATGCCCACAAACACAGTGATGGCCAGGGCGTGCCGCAGTTACCCCACCTGGCGATGGCCGACATGGTCACCGGGCTCACCGGCGCCTTCGCCACCCTGACGGCCCTGCGCGAGGTGGAAGTGCGCGGTGGCCGAGGACAGGTGGTGGACCTCTCCCTGCTGGAGCCCATGCTGGCCATCATGGGGCCGGATGTCAGCACGCACGCCGCCACCGGTGTGGAAGCTGCGCCTGGCCGCAAAATTGCCTCGCCCAGGGGCAGTTACCGCTGCAAAGACGGTCTGTGGGTGTCCATGAGTGGCTCCACCGAGACCATGGCACACAAGGTGTTCGAAGCGATCGGCCAGGGCCCGCTGTACCAGGATCCGCGCTTTGCCACCAACGCCGCCAGACTGGAGCACGACCAAGAACTGGACGCCATGGTGGCCCGCTTCATCGCCGGCCTGACCCAAGCAGAATGTCTGGCGCTCTTTCGAAGCCATGGGGTGACGGTGGGCCCCATCTACACACCGCCACAGCTGATGGCCGATCCACACGTCGTGCAGCGGGGGGTGTATGTGCAACTGGATGCCGGCGATGGTAGCCCGCCCACGGTGATGCACCAGGTGACTCCGCGCCTGCAGGGCACGCCTGGCAGCATCCGCCGCACAGCGCCCCAGCGTGGGCAGCACACGCAGGAATTGCTGCAAGAGCTGGGCGCGACCCCTGCACAATGCGCCAAACTGCAACAACAAGGGGGCATCGAATGCAGCTGAAAACCCACTTCAAGCAGGTGCGTTCCCTGCTCTTCCTGCCGGCCACATCGGACCACCTGCTGGCCAAGGCCACCGAGCGCGGCGCAGACGCGCTGGTGGTTGACCTGGAAGATGCCATTGCCCCCGACCGCAAAGCGGCAGCCCGCCCGATGGCGCGGGCCGCCGTGGCGCAACTGGCGCAACGCGGTGCCACGGTGCTGCTGCGGGTGAACAGTGAACCGCAACAGTGGGCGCAAGACCTGCAGGGCATGCCGCTGGCGTCACTGGCGGCGGTGATGCTGCCGAAGGTCGAGACCTTGGCCCAACTGGACAACTTTGCGCAAGCGCTGACGGCCCTGGCAGTCGACAGCCGTCAAGCACCACCGCCGATCGCGGCTTTGCTGGAAACCCCCCTTGGCGTGTTGGCGGCGGCGCAGATCGCGCAGCACCCTGCCCTGGGCGCGCTGGGGTTTGGCGCCGAAGACTATGCCGGGGCCCTGGGCGTGCCGCCCGAGCCGGCTGCGCTGACCTGGCCTGCACACCAGGTCTTGACCTGCGCCCATGCCCATGGCCTGGCCTGCTGGGGCGTGGCGGGGAGCATCGCGGTGGTCGACGACGTGGCAGGCTTTGAGCACACCGTGCGCGCCGCACGCGCCATGGGTTTCACGGGCTCGGTGTGCATTCACCCGCGTCAGGTCCCCATCGTCAACCGCGGCTTCTCCCCTTC
>JAIXXW010000336.1 GCA_027490555.1 Comamonadaceae bacterium
GTTTGCTGGAAATCATCAACCTCTCGCGGCTGGAGCTGGAAGCGGCCCTCAGCCCCGAAGAAGCCAGCCAGGTGCGGGTGGGCATGACGGCGCAGCTGCAGGTCGAAGGCCTGAACGGGACCTTCCCCGCGCAGGTCCTGCGCATCAACCCCAGCGCCCATGCCGGCAGCCGCAGCGTGGTGGTGTACCTGGGCATCGCTGGCCGCGAAGGCTTGCGCCAGGGCCTGTTTGCCCAGGGCAGCCTGGGCACACAAAGCCTGCAGGCCCTGGCCGTGCCTGTGACCAGTGTGCGCACCGACAAACCCCAGCCTTATGTGCAGGTGGTGCAAGACGGCCTGGTGCGCCACGTCGTGGTGCAGACCGGGGCCCGCAGCGAGGGCGATCGGCAAAGCCTGGTGGCCGTCACTGGCCTGGCCGAAGGTGCGCAGGTGCTGTCGGGCAGCGTGGGGCCCGTGCGCGATGGCGTGCCGGTGGTGTTCACGGCCACCGCCCCTGCGTTCCGCTGAGGCAGCCCGCGCATGTGGTTCACCCGCGTCAGCCTGCAAAACCCCGTCTTTGCCACCATGGTCATGCTGGCCATTGTGGTCATGGGCCTGTTCTCCTACCAACGCCTGAAGGTCGATCAGTTCCCCAACATCGATTTCCCCGTGGTGGTCATCAGCACCGAGTACCCCGGGGCTTCGCCCGAGATCGTGGAGAGCGAGGTTTCCAAAAAAATCGAAGAGGGCGTGAACTCGATCGCCGGCATCAGCGCCCTGACCTCGCGCAGCTACGAAAACCAGTCCCTGGTCATCATCGAGTTCCAGCTGCACATCGATGGCCGCAAAGCCGCCGAGGATGTGCGTGAAAAAGTGGCCTCGCTGCGCCCTTCGCTGCGCACCGAAGTCAAGGAACCCCGGGTGCTGCGTTTCGACCCGGCCAGCCGCGCCGTCTGGTCGCTGGCGGTGATCCCCGAAGGCCCGCAAATGGGCCCGGTCGAGCTGACCAGCTGGGCCGAGCAGGTGCTGAAAAAACGGCTGGAGAACGTGCGCGGCGTCGGCTCGGTGACCCTGGTGGGCGGCAGCAAACGCGAGATCAACCTGTACCTGCTGCCGGACAAGATGGAGGCCCTGGGCATCAGCGCCGAACAGGTGGTGGCCGCCGTGCGGGCCGAAAACCAGGACCTGCCGGTGGGGGCCCTGCGCGCCTTGCAGCAAGAGCGCATGGTGCAGATCAACTCGCGCATGCAAAGGCCCGAGGACTTTGGCCGCATCATCGTGGCGCGCAAGAACGGCGTCCCGATCCGCCTGTCGCAAGTGGCCACGGTGCAGGACGGCGCACAGGAAATCGAGAACCTGGCCCTCTACAACGGCCAGAGAACCCTGCTGATGTCGGTGCAAAAGTCGCAGGACGAAAACACCATCCAGGTGGTGGACGGCCTGGTCAAGACGGTGGCGGACATGCAAAGCCAGCTGCCGCCAGGCCTGAGGCTGCAAGCCATCACCGACAACTCGCGCCCCATCCGCCTGTCGGTCAACAACGTGCGCCAGACCCTGATCGAAGGGGCCATGCTCACGGTGCTGATCGTGTTTTTGTTCCTCAACTCCTGGCGCTCCACCGTCATCACCGGCCTGACGCTGCCGATCTCCATCATCGGCACCTTCATGTTCATGCAGATGTTCGGCTTCACCATCAACATGATCACGCTGATGGCGCTGTCGCTGTGCGTGGGCCTGCTGATCGACGACGCCATCGTGGTGCGCGAGAACATTGTCCGGCATGTGCAGATGGGCAAGAACGCCTACCGCGCCGCGATGGACGGCACCCAGGAGATCGGGCTGGCGGTGCTGGCCACCACCTTGTCCATCGTGGCGGTGTTCCTGCCGATCGGTTTCATGGAAGGCATCATCGGCAAGTTTTTCCACGAGTTCGGCATCACCATCGTGGCGGCGGTGATGATCTCGATGTTCGTCAGCTTCACCCTCGACCCGATGTTGTCGAGCGTCTGGCACGACCCGTCGATCGCCAGCCATGGCCAGCCAACGGCACAGTCGGGCTGGTATGACAAAACCCTGGGCCGCCTGACCGCCTGGTTTGACCGGGGCACGGAGCGGCTGGCGGATGGTTACCAGAGCCTGCTGCGCTGGGCCCTGGTATACAAAAAAACCACGGTGTTCCTGGCCTTGGCGGTGTTTGTCGCCAGCGTGCTCATGGTCCGTGTGCTGGGCACCGAGTTCGTGCCCAAGGCCGATTTTTCTGAGACCACGCTCAAATTCGAGACCCCGGTGGGCACCTCGCTGGAAGCCACCGAGGCCAAGACCCGACAGGTCGAGGCGATCTTGCGCGAGTTCCCCGAAGTGGTCTACACCCTGAGCACCATCAACACCGCCAACTCGCAGGGCAAGAACAACGTCAACCTGTACATCCGTCTGGTCGAGCGCAAAAAACGGGACCGCAATGCCGACCAGATGTCGGCCGTGCTGCGTGAGCGCCTCAAGCAAGTGCCTGGCCTGACAGTGACGCATGCCGGCTTGCTCGATGCGGTGGGCGGCAACAAGCAAATCGAGTTCTCTTTGAAAGGCCCCGACCAGCAGGAGTTGGAGCGGCTGGCCCTGCTGGCACTCGACAAGGTGCGCAGCATCCCCGGCTTGGTCGATCTTGACTCCAGCGTCAAAGCCGACAAACCCATGGTGCGGATCGAACTGCGGCGGGATGCCGCATCCGACCTGGGTTTGGGCACCGGACAACTGGCCGGTCCCCTGCGCACACTGGTGGCCGGGCAAACGGTGGGCAACTGGCGGGCCCCCGACGACCAGACCTACGACGTGAACGTGCGCCTGGCGCCGTCGGCGCGCAACAGCCTGCAGGACCTGGAGCGCCTGCCCTTTGTGGTGGGCACCGCCCCGGACGGCAGCGCGCGCACCGTGCGCCTGGGCCAGGTGGCCCAGCTCAGCGAAACCACCGGTTCCAACCAGATCAACCGCCGCGACATGATGCGCGAAGTGGCCATCAATGCCAACGTGTTTGGCCGCTCGGCGGGCGAGGTCTCGGCCGATGTGCGCGCCGCCATGGACAGCCTGAACCTGCCGCCCGGTTACCGCTACAGCTTTGGCGGCTCCACCAAGAACATGGCCGAATCCTTCGGCTACGCCCTGTCGGCCCTGTTCATGGCGGTCATCTTTATCTACATGATCCTGGCCAGCCAGTTCAAGAGCTTTTTCCAGCCCCTGGCCCTGATGACCTCCTTGCCGCTGACCCTGATCGGCGTGGTGCTGGCGCTCATGCTGTTTCGCTCGACCTTGTCGATGTTCTCCATCATCGGCGTGATCATGCTGATGGGTCTGGCCACCAAAAACGCGATCTTGCTGATCGATTTCGCCATCCGCGCGCGGGAAGAACAGACCGATGCGAACGGCCTGCGCAGCCCCGGACTGCCCCGCCACGAAGCCCTGCTGCTGGCCGCCCGGGTGCGTTTGCGGCCCATCCTGATGACCACCCTGGCCATGATTTTCGGCATGCTGCCCCTGGCCCTGGCCTTGAGCGAAGGCTCCGAGCAGCGCGCCCCCATGGGCCAGGCGGTGATCGGCGGGGTCATCACCTCCTCTGTGCTGACCTTGGTGGTGGTGCCCGTGGTGTACTGCTACATGGACGATCTGGCGCAATGGTTCAGGCGCATGGCGGGCCTGCCCCCCGCGCGTCAGGCAACCGACACGTCGGGCGCTTAAAATCGCCAGGTTTTTCACCCGATGTCTGATCTCAGTTCCGCAGGAGTCACCCTCAAAATGGATATGAACCAAGCCCGCTTCAACATGATTGAGCAGCAAATCCGCCCCTGGGAGGTGCTGGACCCGAATGTGTTGTCCCTGCTGTCCACGGTCCGTCGCGAAGACTTTGTGCCGATGGCGCACAAGGCCCTGGCTTTTGTCGACATGGAAATCCCGCTGGGGGCAGCCCCCAACCAGGTGATGCTGGCCCCCCGCGTGCAGGCCCGCCTGTTGCAGGATCTGGGCGTGCACCCCACCGACAAGGTGTTGGAGATCGGCACCGGATCGGGCTTCATGGCGGCCCTGCTGGGCCACCAGGCCCACAGCGTGCTGAGCCTGGAGCTCGACGCCGGCTTGGCAGCACAGGCCCAAGCCAATTTGCACAAAGCCGGCGTACACAACGTCACCGTGCGCCAGGCCGATGGCAGCCAGGGCGCACCGGCCGATGGCCCATTTGACGTGATCCTGCTCAGTGGCTCGGTGGCCGAAGTGCCTGACGCCTTGTTGCAGCAGCTGAGCATCGGCGGTCGCCTGGCCGCGATCGTGGGCGACGAGCCGATGATGCGCGTCACCCTGATCACCCGCAGCGGCGAGAACAGCTGGACCACCACCGAGCCCTGGGACTGCAACGCCCCCCGACTGTCGGCTTTCCCAGAGCCCTCACGCTTCAAATTCTGAGCCCCGCATGGAACAACTCTACCCCGCCCAGATCGCCGAATGGGCCAGCCAACAAGCCCAGCGGCCCATCTTGCTGGACGTGCGCGAAGCCTGGGAGCTGCAAACCGCCAGCGCCAAGCCCGAAGCGCTGGACCTGGTGCACATGCCGATGCAGTCCATCCCCGCGCGCCTGGACGAACTCGACAAGTCCCGGCCGATTGCCTGCCTGTGCCACCACGGTGGCCGCAGCATGCAGGTCGCCAGCTTCCTGCAGCAGCACGGCTTCCAGGTCGTGAACGTGGCGGGTGGCATCCACGCCTGGTCGGCGCAGGTCGACCCCACCATCCCGGTGTACTGATGCCGCTGCGGCCGGGCGCCCAACTCCCTCGACCCGCTGTGGGGCCGTGTTTTTAGAAAAGAAATGCCATGAAACTGCGCAAACTCACTCTGACTCTGGCCCTCATGACCGCCTGGGCAGGCACGGCCCAAGCGCAAAGCCTGGCGCAGCTTTACGAAGCCGCCAAAGGCCATGATGCGTCCTACAAAGCGGCCCGATCCCAGTTCGATGCCAGCCTGGCGCGCGCGGAACAAGCCAAGGCCTTGCTGCGCCCCACCGCCAACCTGGGCGCCAACCTGTCCAAAAGCGATGTGGAAAACCTGAGCAACCCCGCCGCGAGTCGCCAGCCCCAGGCCAGCAACCTGACCATCAGTGGCAACCAACCCTTGTTCAGGCCCGCCAACCAGGCCAGTTACGAGCAAGGCATGAAGCAAGTCCAGCTGGCCGAGGCCCAGCTGAAAATCGCAGAGCAGGAGCTGATCGTGCGCCTGAGCCAGGCCTACTTCGACGTCTTGACCGCCGAGGAAAGCCTCAATTTTGTGAAAGCCCAGAAGCTGGCCGTGTCCGAGCAACTGGCCGCTGCCAAACGCAATTTCGAAGTGGGCACGTCCACCATCACCGACACCCGCGAAGCCCAGGCCCGCTTCGACCTGGTCACCGCCCAGGAAATTGCCGCCGAGAACGATTTGCGTGTGAGAAGAGGCGTTCTGGCCGACACCGTCGGCATGGCCGAGGTCAAGCCCCTGCCCTTGCAGGCGGGCGCCAACATCGACCGGCTGCAGACCGGCTCGGTCCAGTCCTGGATCAGCCAGTCCCTGGCCGAAAACGGCAACATCGCGCAGGCCCGCATCGCCCTGGAAGTGGCCCGCCTGGAGATCCAAAAAGCCAAAGCGGCCGAAAAACCCACCGTCGACCTGACCGCCAGCTATGGCATGGCCCGCTTCAACAACGGCACACCGGTTCAGGTCAACAACAACACCGCCACCATCGGATTGGCTTTCAACATGCCGCTGTACACCGGCCAGGCCAGCCAGAACCGCATCCGCGAAACCGTGGCCCTGGAGGAAAAAGCCCGCAATGACTTGGAAGCCGCACAGCGCAATGTGGTCCAGTCCACCCGCACCGCGTTTTTCGGCGTCGAGTCTGGCCTGAGCCAAATCAAAGCCTTGCAAGCGGCCGAACTCTCCAGCCAGAGCGCCCTGGACGCCAACAAGCTGGGCTACCAGGTCGGGGTGCGCATCAACATCGA
>JAIXXW010000106.1 GCA_027490555.1 Comamonadaceae bacterium
ATCCGCAACCCCCAGGAAGCGCGCAAGCTGGGCATCAGCATGGTGTTCCAGCATTTCAGCCTGTTCGACACGCTCACCGTGGCCGAAAACGTCTGGCTGGGTCTGGACAAGTCGCTGAGCCTGGCCGAAGTCACCCAGCGCATCGTGACCAAGGCCAGCGAATACGGCCTGGACCTGGAACCCGAGCGGCCGGTGCACACCCTGAGCGTGGGCGAGATGCAGCGGGTGGAGATCATCCGCGCCTTGCTCACCGAGCCCAAGTTGTTGATCCTGGACGAACCCACCTCGGTGCTGACGCCGCAGGCGGTCGAGAAGTTGTTTGTGGTGCTGCACAAGCTGGTCAGCCAGGGCTGCAGCATTTTGTACATCTCGCACAAGCTGCATGAAATCCGGGCCCTGTGCAGTGCCTGCACGGTGCTGCGTGGCGGCCAGGTGACCGGCGTGTGCGACCCGCGAGAAGAGTCCAACGCCTCGCTCAGTCGCCTCATGATTGGCACCGAGCCCCCGGCCCTGGAGCACGTGGCGCGCGAGCCGGGCGAGGTGGTCTTGTCGGTGCAGGGCCTGCGCTTGACCCGGCAGGACCCGTTTGGCGTCGACCTGGACGGCATCCATTTGCAGGTGCGTGCCGGCGAGGTGGTGGGTCTGGCCGGCGTGTCGGGCAATGGCCAGCGGGAGTTGATGTGGGCCTTGTCGGGCGAAGACACCCGCGCCGGTGAGCAGTGCGGCGCGGCCAGTGTGCGCCTGTCGGGGCAGGCGGTGGCGGCCATGGGGCCCGGGCCACGCAGGCAACTGGGCCTGCACTTTGTGCCCGAAGAACGGCTGGGGCGGGGCGCCGTGCCCTCGCTGAGCCTGTCGCAAAACCTGCTGCTCACGCGCAGCGAAGCGCTGGGCACAGGCGGCTGGGTGCGCACCGGGGCGCTGGCCGAGCAGGCCCGCGGCATCATCGAGCGCTTTCGGGTCAAGGCGGCCGGACCGCAGGCGCCGGCCCAATCGCTGTCGGGTGGCAACTTGCAAAAGTTCATTGTCGGGCGCGAGATCAGCGCGGCCCCCAAACTGCTCATCGTCTCGCAACCGACCTGGGGTGTGGACGTGGGCGCGGCGGCGCAGATCCGCGCCGAGATCCTGGCGCTGCGCGATGCGGGCTGCGCCGTGCTGGTGGTGAGTGAGGAGCTGGAAGAATTGTTCGAGTTGTCAGACCGTTTGCATGTGATCGCCAAGGGCCGTCTGTCGCCCTCGATCGCCCGGGCCGAGGCCACCGTGGCCCAGATTGGCGAGTGGATGAGTGGTCTGTGGCCCGAGTCCCCGCAAGGAGCACAGCATGCTGCGGCTTGAACCCCGTCCCCAGGCCTCGCGCCTGTGGACCTATGTCTCGCCCCTGCTGGCGCTGGTGCTCACCGTGCTGCTGGGGGTGGCGCTGTTCATGGCGCTGGGCAAGGACCCGGTGCGCGGGCTGCAGATGTTTTTCTGGGAGCCGATCAAAACCCCCTATGCCCTGGGCGAATTGATGGTCAAGGCCACGCCGCTGCTGCTGATCGCGCTGGGGCTGTCGGTGTGTTTCCGCTCCAATGTGTGGAACATCGGTGCCGAAGGCCAGTTTGTCATCGGGGCGGTGTGTGCCGCGGGCGTGGCGCTGCTGGCCGACAAGGACACGGGCCGCTGGATCGTGCTGGCGGTGCTGTTGGCCGGGGTGCTGGGGGGCATGTTCTGGGCGGGCATCACCGCGTTGTTGCGTGACCGTTTCAATGCCAACGAAATCCTGGTCAGCCTGATGCTGGTGTATGTGGCGGGCATGGTGCTCAGTTACCTGGTGTACGGCCCCTGGAAAGACCCGGCCGGTTTCAATTTCCCGCAGTCCAAGACCTTCGAGTCGGTCACCCAGATCCCGCGCCTGATGACGGGCTCGCGTGTCAGCGTGGGCCTGCTGCTGGCCCTGGTGGGGGCGGCCCTGCTCTGGGTGTTCCTGTTCCGCACCCGCGCAGGCTTTGCCCAGCAAGTGGGTGGCCTGGCCCCGGATGCGGCGCGGTATGCGGGCTTTTCCTCGCGCAAGGCGTTGTGGGTGGCCTTGCTCACATCGGGTGGCGCGGCGGGCCTGGCCGGCGCTTTGGAGGTGGCCGGGCCGATTGGCCAGCTCACGCCCTATGTGCCGGCGGGCTATGGTTTTGCCGCCATCATCGTGGCCTTTGTCGGGCGCTTGCACCCGGCGGGCATGGTGCTGTCGGCGGTGCTGATGAGCATGTTCTACATCGGTGGCGAGTTGGCGCAGTCGCGCCTGGGCCTGCCCAAGTCGATCACGGGCGTGTTCCAGGGTTTGTTGCTGTTTTGCCTGTTGGCCTGTGACACGCTGGTGGCCTTCCGCCTGCGGTGGGTGGCCGCGCAGAAGGGGAGTGTGTGATGGAGTCGTATGCATTGCTGATCGCTGCCACCTTGAACGCGGGCACGGTGCTGGCCATTGCCGCCTTGGGTTTGCTGATCAATGAAAAAGCCGGGGTGGTCAATCTGGGCGCCGAAGGCATGATGCTGTGCGCGGCCATTGCGGGCTTTGCCTGCGTGGTGCACACCGGCAACGACTGGTTGGGCTTTTTGGCCGGGATGGGCGCGGGCGCGGTGCTGGCCGCCGTCTTTGGGGTGCTGGTGATCTGGCTGGGCACCAACCAGTACGCCACCGGGCTGGCCCTGAGCCTGTTCGGTGTGGGTTTTTCGGCTTTTGTGGGCATTGGCTATGTGCAAGAAAAACTGCCCGAGCGGCCCAACTACGAGATCCCCTGGCTGGCCGACATCCCTTTGCTGGGCCCGGCCTTCTTCAAACAGCACCCTTTGGTGTACGGCGCCATGGCGTTGGTGCTGGCACTGATTTGGTTCCTGTACAAAAGCCGCACCGGTTTGGTGCTTCGGGCAGTGGGTGAATCCCCCGCTTCGGCGCATGCCCTGGGCTACCCCGTGCGCCGCATCCGCCTGGCGGCGGTGGTGACCGGGGGCGCCCTGTGCGGCCTGGCCGGGGCCTACATCTCGGTCAGCTACACGCCCCTGTGGGTCGAGGGCATGGTGGCGGGCAAGGGCTGGATCGCGCTGGCCCTGACCACCTTTGCCACCTGGCGCCCGGCACGGGTTTTGCTGGGTGCCTACCTGTTTGGGGGGGTGACCATGCTGCAGTTCCATTTCCAGGGCATGGGCGTGCAAGTGCCCAGCCAGTTGCTGACGGCATTGCCCTACATCGCCACCATCGTCGTGCTGGCCCTGATTTCGCGTAACCCTACGTGGATTCGGGTCAACATGCCGGCGTCTTTGGGCAAGCCCTTTTACCCCGGTTCATAATCTGCGTTTTTTCAACCCTGTAACCCTGCTCAAAAGGAACTGACATGACAGACATCTCCAAGCGCTCCATCGTCAAGATGGTGGCCCTGACCGCTGTGGCTGCCGCCGCATTGGTCGGTTGTGGCAAAAAAGAAGAGGCCCCCAAGGCCGCTGCCCCTGCTGCGGCTGCCAAGCCCGAGCCCCTGAAGATCGCGTTTGCCTATGTCGGCCCTGTGGGCGACGGTGGCTGGACCTTTGCGCACGACAACGGCCGCAAGGAAATCGAAAAAGCCTTTGGCGACCGGGTGGTCACCACTTTTGTGGAAAAAGTGCCCGAAAGCGCTGACGCCGAGCGCGTCATCCGCGACATGGCGGCCCAGGGCAACAAGCTGATCTTCGGCACCACCTTCGGTTACATGGAGCCCATGCTCAAGGTCGCTGCCGACCACAAAGATGTCAAGTTCGAGCACGCCACCGGTTACAAAACCGCCGAAAACATGCGCACCTACGACAGCCGCACCTACGAAGGTGCCTACATGGCGGGTGTGATCGCTGGCAAGATGACCAAAACCAACACCCTGGGCGTGGTGGCGTCGATCCCAATTCCCGAGGTGATCCGCAACATCAACAGCTACACCATGGGCGCGCAGTCGGTGAACCCCAAGATCAAGACCAAGGTGGTCTGGGTCAATGAGTGGTTCAACCCACCGAAAGAATCCGAAGCCGCCACTTCCCTGATCAACCAGGGCGCTGACGTGCTGATGCAAAACACCGACTCCTCGGCTGTGCTGCAGACCGCCGAAAAAATGGGCAAGCGTGCCTTCGGCTGGGACTCCGACATGACCGCCTACGGCCCCAAGGCCCACCTGGGTTCGGCCGTGATCAACTGGGGTCCTTACTACGTCAAGGCCGTGGGTGAAGCCCTGGAAGGCAAGTGGTCCACCGGCACCAGCTGGTGGGGTGTGAAGGAAGGTGCGATCGAGATGGTGAATGTGGCCGCCGATGTGCCGGACGACATCAAAAAGCGCATTGCCGACATCAAGGCCGGTCTGAAAGACGGCAGCTTCCACATCTGGAAAGGCCCGATCGTGGACCAGTCTGGCAAGGAAATGCTGGCCAAGGATGCTGTGGCTGACGACAAGTTCTTGGGTGGCGTGATGTTCTACGTCAAGGGCGTGGAAGGCAAGATCCCCGGCAAGAAGTGAACTGACGCCGTTCGCTGAACCGGTTGCGACCCACCGCCCCTTGCAAAAGGGGCGGTTTTTTTTTGATAACCTGAGCCTGTTCTTGCTCTGCGAAAGCCCTTGTCTTGTTCAAACACCTGGAAACCCCTGTTGTCGCCCCCCGAAGCTGGCGGCACATCCGCTCGGACTTTGGCACCACCTATGCGGCCAATGCGCTGATCGGTTTCATCTTTGCCGCCACCGGGCCGGTCGCCATCATCCTGTCGGTGGGCACACGCGGCGGCTTGTCGCCCGAAGAGCTGGCATCCTGGGTGTTCGGGGTGTTTTTTGTCAACGGCCTGGTCAGTTTGTGGATGAGCTGGCGCTACACCACGCCACTGGCTTTTGGCTGGACGATTCCGGGCACGGTGCTGGTCGGCCCTGCTTTGCAGCACCTGAGTTTTGCTGAGGTGATCGGCGCCTTTTATGCGACCAGTGCGTTGATTTTCTTGCTCGGTCTGAGCGGCTGGGTCAAGCGCGTCATGGCGGCGCTGCCCATGCCCATCGTCATGGGCATGGTGGCCGGGGTGTTTTTGCGCTTTGGCCTGGACATCATCCGGGCGCTGGACAGCGATGTGGCCATTGCCGCGCCCATGGTGGCGGTCTTCTTGTTGTTGTCGGCCCGGGCCGATTGGGGCAAACGCCTGCCGCCGGTCATCGGTGCCCTGCTGGTCGGGGCCTTGGCGGTGGCCGTCTCCGGACGCCTGGAGGCCTCCGCCGTGGGGCAATGGGCACTGGCCCAGCCGGTGATCCAGGCCCCGGTCTGGTCCTGGGCCGCCATGCTGGAATTGGTGGTGCCGTTGACCATCACCGTGCTGGTGGTGCAAAACGGGCAAGGCGTGGCCGTGTTGAAAAATGCCGGCCACGAACCGCCAGTCAACATGATCGCCGTGGCTTGCGGCGTGGGTGCGGCCGTGAGCGCGGTGATGGGCGCCGTCAGCACCTGCCTGACCGGCCCCACCAACGGCTTGCTGACATCGTCTGGCGAGAAGCATCGCCACTACAGCGGGGCGCTGATGTTTGGCGTGCTGGCCCTGCTGTTTGGTCTGATGGCCCCCACCTTCACCGGTCTGATGCTGGCCGCGCCCCCGGAGTTCATCATGGTGCTGGGTGGGCTGGCCATGCTGCGCGTCCTGCAAGGCGCCTTCGTGGCATCTTTTGGCGCGGGCAAATACTCTTTGGGCGCTTTGGTGAGTCTGCTGGTCACGGTGGCCGACATCGGCCTGTTCAATATCGGTGCGGCGTTTTGGGGCCTGGTGGCCGGCTTCGCGGTGTCCTGGTGGATGGAGCGGGCTGATTTCCAAAAGGCCTGACACCCCCCGTGGGTGTGTCCGCACACCTGGGGGGTTTGTGGGCGAGTGTATGCTGATGCGTTGATTTTCTCGCTGGCCCAAGCCAGCCGAACACCCCGTCACCCGAGGACGACATGCTGGAACGATTCCTTCAAAACAAAAAACTCGATGCGGCCAAGCTGGCCGCCAAAAAGCTGCTCAGTGCCCGAGGCGAGGCCAATGCGCAAAGCATGGCCATGAAACTGATCGACAACTACGAGCACCTCGACAAGCGCAGCCAGACGGCCTTTTTCCAGCACCTTTCCAGCGAATTCAACCCCGATCCGGCCAAGGTGGTGGACGCGGCCAACCGCTACAACACCGAGCGCAACGAGGCCAGCCTGATCCATTTGTTTCAGACGGTGGAGCCACCCCGGCAGGAGTTGCTGCGGCGGGTGAACCGGGCGCCTGCGGGCACGGCCACGATCTTGAAAATGCGCCAGACGCTGTTGTCCTTCCTCAAGGAGCACCCTGCCTTTCAGGCCACCGACGCGGACATGCACCATTTGCTCAGCTCCTGGTTCAACCCCGGGTTTCTGGAGCTGCACCAGATCACCTGGAATTCGCCGGCCCAGTTGCTCGAGAAAATCATCGCGCACGAATCGGTGCATGCCATCGACGGCTGGGACGACCTGCGGCGCCGCTTGCAGCCCGACCGCCGCTGCTTTGCGTTTTTCCATCCGCAACTGCCCGGCGAGCCGCTGATTTTTGTGGAGGTGGCCCTGGTGCCTGGCATTGCCAGGGACATTGCCGGGCTGATCAACAAGCAGGCGCCGGTGGGCGAGCCCAAGACCTTCAAATCAGCCATTTTTTACTCCATCAGCAACTGCCAGCCGGGGCTCAAGGGGGTGTCCCTGGGCAATTTCCTGATCAAGCGAGTGGCGCAAAAATTGATTGAAGAAATACCTTCGCTGAAAACCTTTTGCACCTTGTCCCCGATCCCCGGTTTCACCCAATGGCTCGACGCGGGCGCCCCTTTGCCCGAAGTCAAGCTCAGCCCTGTGCAGCTGCGCAAATGGCAAGAGGCGCAAAAAACATGTGCCGTGGCCAACCCGCTGTGGGCGGACCGTCTGAAATCAGGCTGGCACCCCGAACGGGCCACCGAGGCCGACAAGGCCGCCTTGATGCGCTTGTGTGCCCTCTACCTGATGCACAAAACGCCCGAGGAGCGTGGCGATGCGGTGGGGAAATTCCACCTCAGCAACGGGGCCACGCTGCACCAGATCAACTGGGCGGCCGACCTGTCCAAAAAAGGCCTGCAGCAGTCCGGCGGCATCATGGTCAATTACCTCTACGAGCTCGACAAGGTGGAAGAGCAGCACGAGGCGTTCAGCAACAAAACCGTGCGCTTTTCGCGCGGTGTGGAAAAACTGGTCTAGCCGGGCGGGCCCTCGGCGCTTGCGGCAGGACAGCGCGCAAGTTCACTTGTCAAGCACAAGACAGCGCCCGGGGGCATTTCTGATAGCCTGAATCCCATTTCACTTTCAACAGGAATTCAGCCGTGAGCACTTTGACTTTGGACCAAGCCACCCAGATTTTGCAAGCAGCCCTGAAAGCCGCGCGGGCCGCCCAGTACAAGCCGATGGGCGTGGTGGTGCTCGACGCCTCCGGCCAACTGGTCACGTTTGCGCGAGAAGATGGGGCCAGCATGTTCCGTTTCGACATCGCGCGGGGCAAAGCCTGGGGGGCTGTGGGCATGGGGGCGTCCAGCCGTGCGCTGGCCGAGCGGGCCAAGGACAACCCCAACTTTTTTGTCGCTTTGGCCGCCACGGCCGAAGGCAAGTTCCTGCCCCAAACCGGAGCCGTGCTCATCAAGGATGCCCAGGGCCAAATTTTGGGGGCTGTCGGGGCCAGTGGGGGCACCGGCGACGAGGACGAGCTGATCTGCAAGGCAGGCGTCCAGGCCGCAGGCTTGGTGGTGGGATAAGCGCGTGGCTGAGACTGGAAAAAACAGGGCGGCAGTGCCGCGTGTGGGTGTGGTGGGCCTGGGCATCATGGGCGGCACCATGGCCGAGGCCTTGCTGCAGCAGGGCTACCAGGTTTGTGGCTCGGACATCGATGCCAAGGCGCTGGCGCGCCTCCAACGTGCGGGGGGCGTGTGCCTGAGCAGCGCAGCCGAGGTGGCTGCTCAATCGGATGTGGTGATTGTGTCCCTGTCGACCTCCCATGCGCTGGCCCAGGTGACCGAATCGATCGTGTCTGTGCCCAAGGCGCAATGGCAACACAAGCCCATCGTCATCGAAACCAGCACCTTGCCGATGTCGGACAAAGATGCGTGCGCCCAAGCCCTGAGTCGGCTGGGCATCGCCACCCTGGACGCGCCCATCAGCGGAACGGCTGTGCGCATCAAGGAGAGGGCCTGGACGTTTTTTGTCAGCGGCAAGGAAGCCGCCTACCGCAAGGTCTTGCCCGTTTTGAAGGTATTCACCGACAAGGTGTCCTTTGTGGGGCCCTACGGCAATGGCACGAAGATGAAGTTTGCGGCCAACCACCTGGTGGCCATTTACAACGTGGCCTATGCGGAATCCGTGACACTGGCCCGGAAAATGGGACTGAACCCGCAAGACGTCCTCGACCTCTTTGGCAGCAGCCCTGTGTTGGGTACGGGCGTCATGCGTTTGCGCATGCCCATGATGCTGCAGCGACAGTACAGCCCACCCACGATGAAAGTGGAGGTTTGGCAAAAAGACATGCAGGTGATCGGGGACATGGCCAAGTCGGTGGATTGCCCGACTCCGCTGTTCTCGACCTGCGCTGCCATTTACACCAGTGCCATGGCCATGGGGCTGGCGATGGAAGACACGGCTTCGACGGCCGAGGTCATGTCGGCCATGGCCGGTGTTGCACCGTTGCAAGGTCGGCGCAAAAAGACAGTCAAGCCTTGATTTTGCTTTTGCCCTGAGGCTTGGCGGCGGATTTGACCGGCTTTTTCTTGGCGGGAGGTGCCAATTTTTTGGCTGCTTTTTCGGCCTCTTCAATCAGAGGCAACTCATCGCGCACAGCTTTGTAAGCGTCCAGCGCAGCAGGCCCGCCGCAGTAAAGAAAGGAATGCAAAATCAACTCGCGCAACTCCTCGCGCGATACCCCGTTGCGCACAGCGCCGCGCAGGTGAATCTTGATTTCGGCCGGCCGGTTCAGAGCGATGCACATCGACAGGGTGGCCAGACTGCGCTCTTTCAGGCTCAAGCCAGGACGTGTCCAGACCTTGCCCCATGCGAACTCGGTGGCCAGTTCCTGAAAAGGCATGTTCAGGTCATCGGCATTGGCAAATGAGCGTTCGACATAGTCGTCACCCAGCACTTTTTTGCGCATGGCCAAGCCTGCTTGGTAGCCCTCAGACTTGGGTTGCACGCTGGACTTCTTGCTTGTGGTGGTTTTCATGGGTCTGGATCAATCTGCTTTGATGTTGGCCGAGCGCACGACAGCACCCCATTTGGCCATCTCTTCCTTGATGTAGCTGGCAAACTGTTCGGGCGTGTCCCCCACAGGCAGGGCCCCTTGCTGGTTCAATTTTTCGGCCACATCCGGCAATTTCAGAATGTCCACAATTTCACGGTTCAGCCGCATCACGATGTCTCTGGGTGTTTTGGCCGGGGCCACGATGCCGACCCAGGAATAGGCTTCATAACCGGGCAAGCCACTCTCTGAAATGGTGGGAATGTCCGCCAAAGAGGGCACACGTTTGGCGCTGCCCACTGCAATGGCTCTGAGCTGCCCACTTTTCACCTGGTTGATCACGGAGGGGATGCTGCTGTAGAGCATTTGCACTTGGCCGGCCAGCAAATCGGTCAAGGCGGGGCCTTGACCCTTGTAGGGGATGTGCATGGTTTGCACATTGGCCATCGAGTTGAACAACTCACCCGCCAAGTGACCCGAGTTGCCACTGCCAGGCGATGCATAAAACAGCTGTTTGGGTTTGGATTTGGCCAGGTTGATCAACTCCAGCGTGTTTTTGGCAGGCACAGAAGGGTGAGTGACCAAAAGCAGAGGGAAGTTCACCATGTTGGTGATGGGTGCGAAGTCCTTCACAGGGTCATAAGGCAATTTGTCGTAGAGGCTGGGGTTCACGGCCATGGGGCCAGCCGCTGCGACGGCCAGGGTGTAACCATCTGCAGGCGACTGCATCAAGGCCTGCAAACCGACAATGCCATTGGCCCCTGCCCGGTTATCGACCACGACTTGCTGCCCCAGGCGTTCATTGAGTTTTTGTGCAACCACGCGCGCAATGACATCGTTGCCGCCGCCTGGTGGAAAGGGCACGATGATGCGGATGGGCTTGTTGGGATAAGCCTGAGCCATCGCAGGTGCGGCAAAGGCGATCAGCAGGCTGGGCAACAGAGCCAACAGCGTCTTGGTGAAGCGGGTCATGGGTTCTCCAGTGAGGTTGTGCAGAGGGCGCAGGCAGCAAGGGCTTCATGCTTGCACAAAGCCTGAAAAGCGCTGTAATTTGTGCGACAAATCCCGACTGGCATGGCATCCACCCCGGGCAGAGCGGTGGTCATCTGGCGCAGACTTTCACGCGGCATGGCTTTCAGCCAGCAGTGGGTGCAAAATAAGTCATGACTTCAATTTTGCATACCTCGGTCAACAAGGGCGTCTGTGCCCTGTACAGCCCCGCCGGTCTGCATGTGGGCAACTTCAAATGGGTTGCGGGCCAGTGGAAGTTCAAGGCCGTCGGCTATGGACCCGATGGCCAGGTGATGCCTGGCCATGGGCCTTTGACGCAGTGGCACAACACCTGTTTCGATCGCTTGGATGAGGCCCTCATCCGGGCCCGATTTTTTGAGGAGTGAACATGTTCAAAGTCCACGCCATCACCCCTGACCGTTTGCCCACCTTGCTGCGCGGCATGCCCAAGGCCGAGCTGCACATCCACATCGAAGGCTCGCTCGAGCCCGAGCTGATCTTTCAACTGGCCCGGCGCAACGGTGTGCAACTGCCCTATGCCGACGAGGC
>JAIXXW010000390.1 GCA_027490555.1 Comamonadaceae bacterium
TAACGGGTGGTCACCGTGACGGTCGGCTCGTCGATCTTGGGGTATTCGCGCAGCGACAGGCTTTTGAAGCTGACCGCACCGATCAGCACAATCAGCAAGGACATGACCACGGCCAACACCGGCCGTCGGATCGAGACTTCAGCGAACTGCATCTGCGCCCCTCATGCAAGGGTTCGGGCCGGACATGGCCATCGCCTTGCCAGGTGACTGGCCAGGCTTGCCGCCAGCGCCTGGGGGACGCGGGCCCGGGGCCGCACCTGCACCTGCACCTGCACCTGCACCGGCTGCGGCCTTGCCGGCGGGCGCAGCGCCTGGGGCTGGTCCGCCCGGGCTGGCACCCCCCGCGGCCGCGCCGGGGCCACCGGGGCCAGCGCCGCCTGGTTGACCGGCACCCGGCCTGCCGCCGCCAGGCTGCGACAAGTCCACCACCCGAACGGCTGTGCCATCTTTTTGCAAGCGCTGGTGACCGGCCGTCACCACCGTGTCACCGGCCGACAGACCTTCCAGAATTTCCACCTTGCCCGGCAAACGCAAACCCACCTTGACGGCCACCCGCTCGGACACCCGCGACTCGGGCTTGTCACCTGGCACCACTTTCACCACAAACGTGCGTCCCCCCTGCGGGATGATCGCTTCCTCGGGGATGACCAGCGCGTTTTCCCGGCTGCCGAACACGGCGTTGACACGGGCAAACATGCCCGGCCGCAGTTGCTGCTGGCGGTTGTCAATGCATCCTCGCACACCGACCGATCGGCCATTGGCTTCGATCAGGGGGTCCACCGCCTGCACGATGGCGGTGAACGGCCTGCCCGGCAGCGCATCGATCGTCAACTGGGCTTTTTGCCCGGCACGGATCTTGGTCTGGAAGCGTTCGGGCAAACGGAAATCGAGCAAAACCGCATCGATGTCCTCCACGTTGACCATGTCGGCACCGTCTTTCAGGTAATCCCCCACATTGATTTGGCGCAGGCCGGCGATCCCGTCAAAGGGCGCAAACACCTGCAGCCGCATCAATGTGGCTTGGGCCAATGACAGTTTGGCCTTGGCCACCTCCAGGGCAGCGCCACTTTCGTCCAGCGAGCGTTGGCTGATGAAGCCTTGCGCCACCAGTTCCTGGTTGCGCTTGTGGTTGGCCTCGGCGATCGACTGCTCGGCCCGGGCCTGGGCCACCTGGGCCTGTTGCAACTGATCGTCAAACTGGACCATCAGCTGGCCCTTGCGCACCCGCTCGCCGTCGCTGAAAAAGATTTGTTTCACCCGACCGCCGACTTCGGGTCGCAGCATCACGCCTTGCCGAGAGCGCAAGCTGCCAACGGCCTGGGTCTCGTCCACCAAGGTCATGCTTTCGACCTTGGCCACCTCGACTGCGGGAGTCCGAGCCGGCCCACCGCCGGCAGGCCCCGCGGCACCCGGGCCCGGTGGCGCGGAGGCGGCCGGCTGACCGGACTCAGGACTTTGGGCCTTGTTTTGCCACCACCAGGCCCCGCCGGACGCGATGGCAATACCCAAAATTGACAAAATTGCGTATTTCTTTTTGTAAGCCATTCAGATTTCTCTCAAATGCAAGCCGGGACAACGTCCCAATGTAACAGCGCAAACGCAATTTCCCCACAACTTTGAGGCCATTGGGCAAGGGTCCTGAACCGGCGGCTTCAGGCACCAAGGCGCTGCATCAGGGGGGGCTGACCCGCCCCAAGGCCTTGTCCACCCCTTGGTTGGCCAGGGCGTCGGCGCGCTCATTGCCCGGATCGCCGTTGTGCCCTTTGACCCAGCGCCACTCGATCCGGTGTCCCGAAGATGACACAACGGTGTCCAATTTTTGCCACAAATCGGCATTTTTGACAGCTTGCTTGGCGGCGGTGCGCCAGCCACGGGCTTTCCAACCGTGGATCCACTCGGTGATGCCCTTTCGCACATATTCGCTGTCCAGGTACAGCGTCACCTGGCAAGGCCGCTTCAGCGCTGACAGGCCCACAATCACGGCCATCAACTCCATCCGGTTGTTGGTGGTGTTCAACTCGCCACCAGACAACTCCTGCACATGCTGGCCCGCCTGCAGGCGAACGCCCCAACCGCCGGGTCCTGGGTTGCCTTTGCAGGCGCCATCGGTGTGGATTTCAACGTGGGTCAAGGCCATGTTTCTCGTGAGTTGGACAGCCATAGGCGGCGTCAGAACGTGCCAGAGGGGCGGCCACAGCACCGGCGGATCGTACCGCGCGCCAGGATCGCCCTGACAAAAGGCGTCCGCCAGGCACACGTTTGGTGGCCAAGACCAGGTAAACCCCACCCAGGATGGGCCACCAGCGCTCGCCCAGGCGGTCCATCCAGCGCCATCGGCGCATCCAGCGCTCGCTGGACAGGGCCGGTGTCCACCCCCCGAAACGACTGACGTGGACCTCAAAACCGAGCAGACGCAACCAATCTCGCAAGCGCCGGTAGGCAATCAGGGATGGCTCTGGGCTGGCATCGCCGGACCCGCGCGTGCCGCGCGCATGCCGCCAGCCCCATGCACTCAGGGGATTCAAGCCCGTGATGAGCACCTGTCCTTCCGGGATCAACACGCGCTCGACCTCTCGCAAACAGGCATGCGGGTCGGTCGAGCGCTCCAGCGTGTGGGGCAGCACGACCAGGTCCAGACTGTCGGCCTGCCAGGGCCAGGCCCGGCTGTCCAGCCAGGCATCGGGCTGCACCGCGCAGGGCGATGGCACGGCCCACTCGAACTCGGCACAGGCCTGCCAACGGTGGGGCATGCGGTTGTGGCGCAGGGCCTTGAGTTCAGGAAAGCCCAGCTGCACCGCGTGGTAGCCGAACACATCGGCCAGCAGCTCGTCGACCTGGGCTTGCTCCCAGGCCAGCAAGCGCGAAGCCACCGGTTGGCCCAAAGGGTCCAACCAGGCCGGCAGGGCTGGATCGCTTTCTATAATCGAATGGTCCATGAAACTCATTGCCCTGCCCGCTTTTGCTGACAACTATATTTGGCTGTTGCACACCCACAGCCATGCTTTGGTGGTCGACCCCGGTGACAGTGCGCCGGTGCTGGCCTGGTTGCAACAGCACCCCGGGGTGAAATTGGACACGATTCTAGTCACGCACCACCATGCCGACCACACCGGTGGACTGGCCGAACTGGTGGCCCACACCCAGGCCAGGGTGATGGGGCCTGCGCTGGAAACCATGCCCGTCCCCGCCCAGACCTTGCAGCAGGGCGATGGTTTTGACTGGCATGGCCTGCGCTTTGATGTGCACGATGTGCCGGGTCACACCCTGGGACACATCGCCTTCTGGGGCCAGCCCCCCGATCAGGACCCGGTGCTGTTTTGCGGAGACACCCTGTTTTCGGCCGGCTGTGGCCGCCTGTTCGAAGGCACGCCTGCCCAGATGCTGGACTCGCTCGACCGGCTTGCCGCCTTGCCCGGCAACACCCGGGTGTGCTGTGCCCACGAGTACACCTTGTCGAACCTGAAGTTCGCGCTCGCCGTGGAACCCCACAACCCGGCCATCCAGGCCCATCTGTCGCTGTGCACCCGGCTGCGCGAACATGCACAGCCCACACTGCCGGTTGCGCTGCAGACCGAGCGCACCATCAACCCGTTTTTGCGAAGCCGGCAAGCTGGCGTCGCCGCAGCGGTGCAACAGCACGATCCCCGTGCGGTGGACGATGTCTCCACGTTTGCGGCCCTTCGCCAATGGAAAAACGATTTTCGATGAACTGGCTTGCCTTCCGTTTTTTGCGCATCTGCGGCATCCCAGGGGGCTTGTGCTTGGCCATGCTCCTCACCGGATGCGCCACCAGCACGCCGACCACCACCCCACCTGGCCGGGTGGCGGAGGGCCCCAGCGCCCAGGTGGTGGTGCCTGCATTAACACCCAATCCTGCCCCGGCAGAGCCCGTGGCCACCCAGGCGGCCCAAGCCGCTGAGACCGTGGCTGAGCGTGCTGTCGATCTGCGGGCCAACCCCGCCGTGGGGCTGCAAATTCAGACCGACATCTGGGAGCGCATCCGCATGGGTTTTGCCATGCCCGACCTGGACAACGATCTGGTGCGCAACCGTGAAATCTGGTACGCCAGCCGGCCGGATTATTTTTTGCGCATGACAGAACGCTCCAGACCGTATATTTTTCACATCGTTGAAGAAATTGAACGGCGCAAAATGCCCACCGAGTTGGCGCTTTTGCCCTTCATCGAGTCGGCCTTCAATCCCCAGGCCGTCTCCACCGCCAAAGCCGCAGGGATGTGGCAGTTCATGCCCGCGACGGGCAAGTATTTCGATCTGAAGCAAAACCTGTTCAGGGATGAGCGCCGGGATGTGCTGGAGTCCACGCGGGCGGCCCTGGATTACCTGCAAAAGCTCTACAACATGTTTGGCGATTGGCACCTGGCACTGGCGGCCTACAACTGGGGCGAAGGCAGCGTCAGCCGGGCACTGGCCCGCAACAGGGCGCAGGGCAAACCTCTGAACTACAGCGACCTGCGGATGCCGGATGAAACACGGTTTTACGTGCCCAAGCTGCAAGCGGTGAAGAACATCATTGCCCAACCCGAGGCCTTCAAAACCGTTTTGCCGCTGATCCAAAACCACCCGTTTTTCAAGAGCGTGCCGATTGACAGGGACATCGACGTGGAAATGGCCGCCAAACTGGCCAACGTCAGCCTGAAAGATTTCAAGGCCCTCAACCCGGCCATGAACCGCCCTGTGATTCTGGCTGCTGGAACACCACAGATTTTGTTGCCCTGGGACAATGCCACCGTCTTTGAAAACAATCTGCAATCCCGCGCGGGCACTCGGCTGTCGTCCTGGTCGGCTTGGCAAGCCCCCCGGACCATGAAAGCCGATGAGGTGGCCAAAGAAGTCGGCATGTCCACCGAGCAGTTGCGTGCGGTCAACGGCATACCGCCCCGGATGCTGGTCAAGGCCGGCTCCACCTTGCTGGTGCCTCGCCCCAGCCAAAAAGACCACAACGTGGCAGAGCACCTGGCGGACAACGGCCACCTCTTGCTGGCGCCTGAATTGGTGCTGCGCAAAATTTATGTCACGGCACGCCAGGGTGACAACCTGGCCTTGCTCGCGGCACGGCACGGCGTGACCGCGACCAACCTGGCCGCCTGGAACGAGCTCAAGCCCAACACCAAACTGGTGGCCGGCAAAAAGCTGGCGCTGTATGTCCCCGCCAAAGAAACAAGGCGCAGCGCCAAAGCCCCCGCCCACTCAGGCGCAAGCAGCAAGGCCAAGCCGGCCTCCAAACCGGTCCCACGCAAGGCGCCCAAACGCTGACGCCGACTCAGCCGACCATCCGGCCTCTGAGCCGCTGCGTGGTGTGTGCAGCCTGGACAAACTGGTTGGTGTAGGTCCGCTCGGGGAAAATCCTGGTGGTCAATGGGGGGAGCTTCAAGGCGGCATGGACTTCCCAGGCACGCTTGACCTCGGGGCCGCGCACCAGACCATCCACGGCGTACGACTCGCGCAATTTCTCGAAGGCACCCAGGTAAGCGGTGCGGTCCCACGACCAGTGGCTGGGTGGCACGGTTTTCAGAATGTCGGTGATACCGGCCGTGGGCAACCACTTGAGGGCCAGCACCACCGCGTCGGTCATGGCCTGGACACGCTCGGGTTGACGCTGCAGATAATCCACAGAGGCCAGCACGCTGGCCCCGGGAACCGGCCCCCCCATGAGTTGGCGCGTGCCGGACAGGGTCCTGGTCTCGGCCAGCAAACGGATTTCATTTTTCTGCTCCAGCCAGTGCATGATCGGGTCGGGATTGCACAAAGCATCGATGGCCCCGTTGCGCAAGGCATCGAGCACGCCGGTGGACGAGCCCACTTCCACGAACGTGACCTCGTCCGGCGCCATGGCGTGGCGCCTGAGCCACTGACAGGCCGTCCAGTAAGTGGTCGAGTCCAAGGCAGAGATGCCCAGCCGGGCACCGCGCAAGTCTGAAAATGATTGCCAGCTCTTGCCTGCACGCACACTGCCGCCCAGGCTGACCTGGGGCGTCCGGCTCATCTGGACAAAACTTTGGTAAGACAGCCCCTTTTGGTGGAGCACAAACAAATGCTCGTAGGCCCCCGCCATCACATCGGCGTGTCCTGCCAGCAAGCTTTGGAGCGCCTGGGCACCCGACTCATGCGACACCCATTCCAGCTGGACACCCGCCTGGCGGAAAAACCCCAACTGGTCGGCCACGGTCAAGGGCAGGTGGTACAGGCTCTGGCTGGCTGCCACCGCCAATTTGATCTTGGCCAATGGGCGGGCCGACTCGGATGGTTGCGCCGACAGCCCAGATGCCGCCGACAGCGCGCCCACAGCCGCCAACAGCAGGGATCGGCGTGAACGGGGGGCTGGCATCACCTGGCGTACTCCTGAAAACAGTTGCACCCAGCATAAAGAGAACAAATGTTTACCGCATCGGGAAAGTTCCCAAGCGGGTTTTCACGGATCGGATCCACCGGCGCGCTGGCCTGGCCGCGCCAGTGCGCCTGCCCTGGCGCTCAGCGCCGGTCCACCAAAGCATGGGCGATGGTGCCAAGGTCCACATACTCCAGCTCGCTGCCTGCAGGCACACCACGGGCCAAACGCGTCACCTTCAGGCCTTGCTGGCGAATCATCTCCGAGATGACGTGCGCGGTCGCCTCGCCTTCGGCGGTGAAGTTGGTGGCCAGAATCACCTCGGTCAGCACCCCGTCGGCCACGCGCTTTTTGAGCTTGGCCAGACCGATGTCGTGGGGGCCAATGCCATCCAATGGGCTGAGCTTGCCCATCAACACGAAATACAGACCCCGGTAAGTGCCGGTGCGCTCCACCGCCGATTGGTCGGCCGGTGTTTCGATCACGCACAAGACGGTGCGGTCACGCGTGGCGTCCAGGCAGGTGTCGCACACCTGGTTTTCCGTGAAGGTGTGGCAACTGGCGCAGTGGCGGACGTGGTCCACCGCGTGCTGCAAAGCGGCAGCCAGCTGGCGTGCGGTGGCCCGGTCGTTTTGCAGCAGCTGAAATGCCATGCGCTGGGCCGATTTGATGCCCACCCCCGGCAAACCCTTGAGGGCTTGCACCAATGTGGCGAGGGCGTGGGTGTCGGCCATGAGGTGAGACTCAGAAAGGCAGTTTCATGCCTGGTGGCAAACCGGCGGTGAGCTTGCCCATTTTCTGCTGTGAAACCTCTTCGGCCATGCGCACCGCATCGTTGAAAGCGGCAGCTACCAGGTCTTCCAGCATGTCCTTGTCATCGGCCAGCAAACTCGGATCGATGGTGATGCGGCGCACATTGTGCTTGCAGGTCATCAACACCTTGACCATGCCCGAGCCTGCCTGGCCTTCGACTTCGACAAAGGCCAGCTCCTCCTGGGCTTTTTTCAGGTTGTCCTGCATCGCCTGGGCCTGCTTCATGAGGCCGGCCAGTTGTCCCTTGTTGAACATGTTGTTTCCTTAAAAAAGAATTGAAACGGGGATTGATCAAATCAGCTGGAGGCTGCCGGGCACGATTTTCGCCCCGAAATCGCGCACCATCGCCTGGACCAGCGGGTCGTTCTGAATCAGCGCTTGTGCAGCCTGCATGGCTTCAGCGGCCTTGACGGCCATCCGCCGGGCAGGGCTGTCCGCCACCGGGCCCACCTCGATGTGCAATGTCACATCGCCCTGCCCCGCCGCCCGCAAAGCCGCTTGCAAACGCTCGCGGCTGGCCGGGTGGTTGAGCGTCTCGCGCTCCACGCGCAACTGCCACTGGTCGCCATCCCGGGCCAACAACTGCGATTGCAGCGCCAGCTCGCGCACCAGCGCGGTGATGGCCTCCTGGTCCAGCAGGTCCTGCACCAAGCCGTGCCAGACATCGCCCTCGGGGGTGGCTTGCAATGGCAGCGCTGCGTCGGCCCGTGGCGTGTCCCCTCGGACCGAGGGTTCGGACAGCTCGCGCACGGGCAATGTGCGCAGTGCCGGTGCGGCGGGCACCACCGGCAGCGAATTCTGTGCGCCGGGGTCGGCGTGGTCGGTGGTGTCAGGCCCATCTTCCCAGGGCGCAGGCTCATCGCTGGCCACAGCCTCTTGCGGCCACAGCGCAGGCGGCAGATCCGGCGGGGCGCTGGGTGCAGGCGGGGTCTGCGCTGCGGTCGCTGGCGCAGCGCAAGACACCGGCGGCTCGGCGGCAGCGGGCACCGTTGTGGCCACAGGCGCTGCGGGCGTCGGTGCAGACGGGCGGGCGAGAGACGGCTCAGGCGGCGATCGGTGTGGGGTCAGCGGACTTTTTTTTTCTGCCGTTGCGCCTTGCGGTTGGAAGGCCAGCAGGCGAATCAGCACCATGGTCAAGGCCGCGTACTCGTCGGGGGCCAGGCCCAGCTCGGTGCGCCCATGCAGACACAGGCTGTAGAGCAACTGGGTCATTTCAGCAGGCATGCTGGCGGCGAGTTCGGCCAGGCCCTGCGTGTCGGGGTCTTCATCGCCCTGCGCCATGCCAGGCACCATCTGCATCACCGCCATGCGCTGCAGCAGCATGGCCATGTCTTCCAGCGTGGCGGCAGCGGACACGCCTTGCAGGCGCAGGTCATTGACCTGGTTCACCACCGCTGCACCCTCTCCTTCGGCCAGGGCGCGGATGAGCTGCATCACATGGCTGCGGTCCACACTGCCCAGCATCTGGCGCACGGCCGATTCCTGGAGCTGGCCATTGCCAAAGGCGATGGCCTGGTCCGTCAGGCTCAGCGCGTCCCGCATCGAGCCGCGCGCGGCACGGGCCAACAGGCGCAAGGCCTGAGGTTCGGCCGGCATGTGCTCGGCCGCCAGCACCTCGGTCAGGTGCTCAAACACCGTCTCAGGCGCCATGGGCCGCAGATTGAACTGCAGGCAACGCGAGAGCACCGTCACCGGCACTTTTTGCGGGTCGGTCGTGGCCAGCACGAATTTCAGGTACTCGGGGGGTTCTTCCAAGGTCTTCAACATCGCGTTGAAAGCGGTGTTGGTGAGCATGTGCACCTCGTCGATCATGAAGACCTTGAAGCGCCCCTGCACCGGTTTGTACACCGCCTGCTCCAGCAAACTCTGGACCTCGTCCACGCCCCGGTTCGAGGCCGCATCGAGTTCGGTGTAATCCACAAAACGCCCAGCGTCGATGTCCCGGCAGGCCTGACAGACACCGCAGGGTTCGGCGGTGATGCCGCCTTGCCCGTCGATGCCCTGGCAGTTGAGCGACTTGGCCAGGATGCGCGACACGGTGGTTTTGCCCACGCCGCGGGTGCCAGTGAACAGATAGGCATGGTGCAGGCGTTGCTGCACCAGGGCATGGGTCAGGGCTTGAACCACATGCGCTTGCCCCACCATTTCGCTGAAATTGCGGGGGCGGTATTTGCGCGCGAGAACAAGGTAGGACATGGGGCCGATTCTATCGGTCTGGCCAATGGACTTGTCCCAAGGGGCCCACCAGGCCGGTGCAAGCAGGCGGTGCAAGGCCCATGGCGGCAGATCGGTGGTTCAACTCACTCTAAAAAAAAGATCAGGGATGAAAAGCCCGGTCCGCTCGCCTACAATCGGCACCGACGGGCCTTCCCGCATGGTGAAGCGGCCAACCGGGTCAGGTGGGGAACCAAGCAGCCCTAACCGTGGAGCCAGTGCCGGGGTCAAGGCTCGTCACCTATTCCCAACAACCGAGTTCAGCTGAAAGTGTCGTGTTCTCACCCCAAGAACACGCCACATCTGGGAGAGATCAGGCCAGGCGGCGGCTGAGGGTGGCGAAAGACTGCTTCTTTTCCTTGCGCATCGGGGTGTGGGGCGACACCGTGGCCACGGCACTGCGCAACATGTCGGCAACCAGGGCATCCGCCCGGACGTGGGGGCCGTGACGATCGGTTTCGAAGGCCAGACGGGTGGTTTGGGCCATCTGGGCCACAAAATTCTGAGGGTAATCCCTGACGGAAAATCCCCGCAGCGTCATCACTTTCATGAAGGCATTGGCTGCCTCTTCGATGGCACGCTGGTATTCCTGGCTGGCTTCTGGCGACATATCGACCTCTTGGATGGAGTTCAGTGAGTTTCCAGACACTAACGCAGCGCTTGTCACGTCGGCTGACAAGATTTGTGTGGAAATGTTACAAATTCTTCAAAATACTTTGCCCGGCACGCCAACCGCTGGCCAGGCAAGCCGTCAGCAGGTAGCCGCCTGTGGGCGCCTCCCAATCGAGCATTTCGCCCGCGCAGTAGACCCCCGGACGACCCCGAACCTCGAGCTCAGGGCTCAAGGCTTCCAGGGCGACGCCACCTGCGGTACTGATCGCCTCGGCCACGGGCCGTGGCTGCCTCAAGGGCAGCTTCAGCTGCTTGAGGGCCATGGCCAACCCAGCCAGATCGGCCATTTCCTGTGCAGTGCACAACTCATGGACCAGGCCCATCTTGACGCCTTCGATGCCCAGACGGCTTTTCAAATGGCTGGACAGGCTGCGGCTGCCCCGAGGCCGGCCGACCTCGGCGAGCAGCTGCTCGGGCGTCTTGTGGGGCAACAAATCCAGCACCAGCTGGGCGGCGCCCCGGCGGCGAAGGTCTTCTCGCAAAAAGGCAGCCGCGGCATAGACCAGACTGCCTTCGATGCCCGTCTCGGTGATCACGAATTCGCCCTGACGGAAAAACCGGGGGGGTGCGCCGTCCGGCTGACCGACTTCGGCATCCACCCGCACAGTCACTGACTTGAGGGGCTGGCCAGAGAACCGGCTTCGAAAATGGGGTGTCCAGTCCTGGCCTTCGCGCCCGAGCACGTCAAAACCACAATTGGCCGCCTGCAAAGGGGCCACCGTGATGCCCTGCGCCTGCAAGAGAGGCACCCAGGCACCGTCCGAGCCCAGGTGCGGCCAACTGGCCCCGCCCAAAGCCAGCAAGGTGGCCCGGGCCTGAACCCGGCGAACACCGTGGGCCGCTGTGGGCTCCAACACCAAGTGCTCACCCGACCAACCCCGCCAGCGATGGCGCATGTGGAACTGCACAGGCACACCCCCATCGGGATGACGCAATCGGTGCAACCATGCCCTCAGCAATGGGGCCGCCTTCATTTCTTCTGGGAAAACGCGGCCCGAGGTGCCCACAAAAGTCTGGATGCCCAGGCCTTTGGCCCAATCCCGAATGGCCTGTGCACCCATGTCCTCCAGCCATGCGCCGACAACCTGTTCACGTTGACCAAACCGGGTGCGAAACAGCTCGGAGGGCTCCGAATGGGTCAGGTTCAAGCCGCCTTTGCCGGCCAACAAAAATTTGCGCCCTACCGAAGGCATGGCATCGAACAGGTGCACGCCCACGCCCGCGCGGGACAGGACTTCTGCCGCCATCAAGCCTGCCGGGCCGCCCCCCACGATGGCCACGTCTGCTTGAAGCACAGGGGTCTCATCCCGCAAAGGCATGTCGTTGGAAAAGGTCATCTGCTGGGGGTCTGGCCGCACCGATCCATGGAACGGGCACACAGAGTTTCTGTCAAAATAGCGTTCACTTTAGCTGCATCTTCATTGTTGAGAAGGAAAAGGCCATGGCCAGCGATTTGATCAAACACATCACCGACGCGACGTTCGAAGCCGACGTGCTCCAGTCCAACCAGCCTGTGGTGGTCGACTTTTGGGCCGA
>JAIXXW010000333.1 GCA_027490555.1 Comamonadaceae bacterium
AGCTTTGACCGCGACGTGGAAACCGCCATCTACAACAGCCTGCCGCACAAACTCGACAGCCTGCTCAAGCGCCATCCCCTCAAATGCCCGGTGGCCTTCATCGGCGGCACCCATTCGGCTGAAATGCGCCAAGCCGGTGTGGACCTGACCCACCAGGTGGTCAAAGGCCGCATCATGATGCTCGACGGTTCGCACCTGGTGCCCATGGAAAAACCCCTGGCCACCGCCGCCGCCATCGAAGCCAGCTTGCGCAATCTGGGCGCCTGAACCTCGCAAGAGCCCCCCCAAAAACCATCGCGCACAGGGTGCGCTCCCACAAAAGACAACGGCCTGCCTCCCCCTGTAGGAGCCCACCCCGTGGGCGATTGCAATCTGCAGGGCCTGGCACCCACCCCAACCATCGCGCACAGGGTGCGCTCCCACAGGAAACACCGGCCTGCCCCCCTGTAGGAGCCCACCCCGTGGGCGATTGCAATCTGCAGGGCCTGGCACACGCCCCCAAAACCATCGCGCACAGGGTGCGCTCCCACAGGAAACACCAGCCTGCCTCCCCCGGTAGGAGCCCACCCCGTGGGCGATTGCAATCTGTAGGACCTGGCACACGCCCCCAAAACCATCGCGCACAGGGTGCGCTCCCACAGAAAACACCAGCCTGCCTCCCCCGGTAGGAGCCCACCCTGTGGGCGATTGCAATCTGCAGGGCCTGGCACCCACCCCAACCATCGCGCACAGGGTGCGCTCCCACAAAAGACGTCGCGCACAGGGTGTGCGCCCACAGAGCCCGGGTCAGGCCGTCCAGCTCACCAGACCGGTGTAGCTGGTGCCCAGCACCACCAGACCGAACACGATCCGGTACCAGGCGAAGATCTCGAAGCTGTTGGTCGAGATGAACCTGAGCAGCCAGCGCACGCACACCCAGGCGCTCAAAAATGAAAACACCAGGCCCACCGCAAACATGGGCGCATCGGCCATGCTCAGCAGCGCGCGGTCCTTGTACAGGCTGTAAGCCCCCGCGCCGATCAGCGTGGGAATGGCCAGGTAAAACGAAAAATCGGTCGCCGCCTTGCGCGACATGCCCAGCAGCATGCCGCCGATGATGGTCGCCCCGCTGCGGCTGGTGCCTGGGATCATCGCCAAGCACTGCACCAGGCCCACCTTCAGGGCGTCTTGCCAGCGCATGTCTTCCACCTCGCCAATGTGCACGGCGCGGGCCTGCCGACGCTCGGCCCACAAAATAATGAAGCCGCCCACGATGAAACTGGTGGCCACCACCTCGGGTGTGAACAGGTGCGCCTTGATCGCCTTGCCGAACATCAAGCCCAGGATCACGGCCGGCACAAAGGCGATGAACACATTCAGGGCAAAGCGCTGGGCATCGCTGCTGTGCGGCAAGGCGCGCACGGTGGTGCTGATTTTTTGCCAATAGACAATGATCACGGCCAGGATGGCCCCGGTCTGGATGGCGATGTCGAACACCTTGGCCTTGTCGTCGTCAAAACCCAGCAAAGCCCCGGCCAGGATCAAATGCCCGGTGGACGAGATCGGCAAAAACTCGGTCAACCCCTCGACCACGCCCATCACGGCGGCTTTCAGCAACAACACCAGGTCCACAAGCGCTCCTCAAAACTGTGGGGATTATCGTTGCTGGAGAGGGCCTTCAATTCAGATCTTGAAATCAACAGCACAACTTGTGTCACAGTGCTGTGCCAAAAAGACTACAGGAGGATTCATGCAACTGACACACACCATCGCTGTGCACATGACTTTGGCCCTGACCGCCACGGCCCTGGGGCCCTGGGCGCTTTGGGCCCGCATGGGCCGCACCGCCCGGCCCCGCCTTCACCGGGCCCTGGGTTACGCCTGGGTCACCTGCATGCTGGGTGCAGCCCTCTCGGGTTTGTTCATCCGTGACTTCAAACTGCCCAATATTTGGGGTTACACCCCGATCCACCTGCTCATTCCAGTGACCTTGTTCAGCCTGTACAAGGCATTTCGCTTTCTGGCGGATGGCAACGTGGTGGGGCACCGGAAAACCATGCAACAGCTGTATTTCTGGGCCTGCATCGTCACAGGCTTCTTCACCCTCTTGCCCGGACGCTTGTTGGGCCAATGGCTTTGGTCTGGCGCAGCCGGTTGAACATGCCCCCACCCACCCTGCACACCACCGCCCGCCTCGGCGCCCTGGCTATCGCCGCCGTGTGGCTGGCCGTGGCCGGGGTGTTGTATCTGGTGTTTGCGCACATCGAGGACCAGCGTCAGGCCAGCCTCAAGCCCTATGCGCTCAGTTCGGGCGAACTGGTCATCCCGCGCCAGCGCGATGGGCATTTCCATGTCGACGGCGAGGTCAACCACCAGCCGGTGCGCTTTTTGGTGGACACCGGGGCCAGCCATGTCAGCGTGAGCCAGGCATTGGCCACCCAGGCCGGGCTGCCACCGGGCCAAAGCATCACCTTGAACACCGCCAATGGCCAGCGACCCGGTCAGCTGGTGCGCAACGTGCCAGTGCGCGTGGGGCCTCTGGTGCTCAACGACACCAGCGTCACCGTGGGCCTGAGCGGCCTGCCGGCCGAACAGGCACTGCTTGGCCAGGCCTTCTTGAAGCACTTTGACGTGGAAATCCGCCGCGACGAGATGGTGCTGCGCCAGCGCCCCTGAAATCGGCCCACCCACCTCCAGGAATCAGCGACGCCACTCTTGCCGGTGGCCCCAGCCGCCGCGGCCACGCCCCCCGTCGTCGTGCCGCTCAAACTGGCGCGCAGGGCCCTTGAAATGCCGGTCAGGCCCATGCCCATGCCCCCAGCCGTACACCGGATCCACCACACGCGGCACAAACACCACACGCGGCGGTGGTGGCGGGGCGTAAATCACCCGAGGCGGCGGGGCGTAAATCACCGGGCCGGGCATCCCGATCTGGGTGTACACCGGGAATTGGCCGATGCGCGAGTGCACCGACACCGACGGCTCGACCCACACCGGATGGGCGCAGCCCACCTGGGCCAGACCCAGCCCCAGCAGGGCCAACAGCGCCAAGGCTCTGGAAAAAGACGGTTTCAACGGATGCATGGCAAAAATCCTTTGTTGATGTTGGTTTTTTTCAAAGCAGGCTCCCTGCACCTGTAGCGCGGCAGCCCGCAGTTCGGTGCACCGCCAGCGCGGGACAGTGGTATCCATTCGTAACAGACGCGGCCAGGCCAAGCCAGCGCCAGCCCCTAAAATCGGACGCTATGACCTCCCCCACCGACAAAGTCCCAGAAGCCGACCACAAGGTCAGCAACTTCTTGCGCCAAATCATCGAAAAAGACCTCGAAGTTGGCACCTATGCCAGCCGCCGCTGGGCCGGCAGCCCAGGCGACGCCGCACACCACGCCAAGGGCGCGCCAGACCCGGCCAAGATCCGCACCCGTTTTCCGCCCGAGCCCAACGGCTACCTGCATGTGGGCCATGCCAAAAGCATCTGCATCAACTTTGGCCTCGCGCAGGAATACGGCGGCGTGTGCCACCTGCGCTTTGACGACACCAACCCCGAAAAAGAAGACACCGAATACGTCAACAGCATCATCGACGCGGTGAAGTGGCTCGGTTTTGACTGGGCGCAGCTCGGTCAAGCACCCGGCTCTGCCGCGCCCTACCAGGCCAGCGACTACTTCGACTTCATGTACCGCGCAGCCGAGGCCTTGATCGAAGCCGGCCACGCCTATGTGGACGAACAAAGTGCCGAAGACATGCGCGCCAACCGGGGCGACTTTGGCAAACCCGGCGTGGACAGCCCTTTTCGCACCCGCACGGTGGCAGAAAACCTGGCGCGCTTTCGCGAAATGCGCGATGGCAAGTTGGCCGACGGCGCCGCCGTGCTGCGCGCCAAGATCGACATGGCCTCGCCCAACATCAACCTGCGCGACCCGGCCATCTACCGCATCCGCCGTGCCACGCACCACCACACCGGCGACACCTGGTGCATCTACCCGATGTACACCTTTGCGCACCCCATCGAGGACGCGCTGGAAAACATCACCCACAGCATCTGCACGCTGGAGTTTGAAGACCAGCGCCCGTTTTACGACTGGCTGATGGAGCGCCTGTGCGAATGCGGCCTGCTGGCCGCGCCCAGCCCCAAACAGTACGAATTCGCCCGCCTGAACCTGACCTATGTGATCACCAGCAAACGCAAACTGGCCCAACTGGTCAATGAAGGCAAAGTGAGCGGCTGGGACGACCCGCGCATGCCAACCATCGTGGGTCTGCGCCGCCGGGGCTACACGCCCGAGAGTCTGCGCCTGTTTGCCGACCGCATTGGCGTGACCAAGAGCGACAGCTGGATCGACTACAGCACCCTGGAGGGCTGCCTGCGCGAAGACCTGGAAAACAAGGCCCACCGCGGCATGGCCGTGCTCGACCCGGTCAAACTGGTGCTGACCAACTGGGCCGAGGCCTTTGGCTCCGACGCCTACCTTGAGGCCTGCACCCAACCCGCCCTGCCCCACAGCGCACTGGCCGAAGGCCAAACCCCGCCACCGGATCGTATGTTCCAGATCGGCAAAGAGGTGTGGATCGAGCGCGAGGACTTTGAAGAAGTGCCGCCCAAGGGCTACAAGCGCCTGTTCCCCGGCAACGTGGTGCGCCTGAAGGGCGGCTATGTGATCGAATGCACCGGCTGCGCGCGCGACGCTGCGGGCCATGTGACCGAAGTCCACGCCAAGGTCATCCCCGGCACCAAGAGCGGCACCCCCGGTGCCGACAGCGTCAAAGCCAAAGCCGCCATCACCTGGGTGGGCGTGGCCGACGGCGTGCAAGCCGAAGTGCGCCTGTACGACCGCCTGTTTGCCGAAGCGCATCCTGATGCGGGTGGCAAAGACTTCTTGCAAAGCCTCAACCCCGCCAGCCTGAAGATCGTCACCGCCTATGTGGAGCCGTCATTGGCCGGGGCCCAGCCGGATCAGAAGTTTCAATTCGAGCGCTTTGGCTACTTTGTGGCCGACCGCCTGGACCATGTGGCTGGGACCAAGCCGGTGTTCAACCGGGTGACGGGGTTGAAGGACAGCTGGGGCAAGTGACCCAGTACGCAGACCCCATGACCACCTCACACATCACCACCCTGCCAGCCCTGCGCCAACTCTACGGCCCTGCCCGCGAGCGGGCGCTCAAAAAGGAAATCCCGGCGCTCGACGCGCATGCCACCCGCTTCGTGGGCCTGTCGCCCTTTGTGGTGCTGGCCAGCAGCAACGCGCAGGGGCACATGGACGCCTCGCCACGCGGCGGCGAGCCTGGCTTTGTCAAAGTGCTGGACGCGCAAACCTTGCTGATCCCGGATTCGCCGGGCAACAACCGGCTGGACACGCTAGAGAACATCGTCGCCACAGGCCAATTGGGCACCTTGTTCATGGTGCCGGGTTTTGACGAGACCTTGCGCGTCAATGGCACGGCGGTTCTGTCCACCGACCCGGCCGATCTGGCCCTGTGCACCGATGCGCGGCGCACGCCCGCCTTGGTGATTCGCCTGACCGTGGCCTCGGTTTACCTGCACTGCGCCAAGGCCTTCATGCGCTCGCAGCTGTGGGACACGCAACGCCACACCGACCGAGCGCAGATGCCCAGCATGGGCGAGATGCTGCGCGACCAGATCAAGGCCTTCAGGGGCGAAGAGATGGAGGCCGAAACCCAGGCCCAGATGCTCGAGCGTTACCGCCAGACGCTCTGAGCGGCGCGCGCCCAGCCCCGGGCCTCAAGAGGGCGGCAGCCCCGGCGGGGGCACATCGCGCCCCAGCATGCGCTGGCCCAGCCACTTCAGGCCTTCGCCCACAGCCATGCGGCGGCTTTGCTGCTGGGCCACCGGGTGGGTTTGGCCTGGCTGCAGCGGCGGGCCAATGTCAAACGAAAACACATAGTGGGGCTCCTGGCCCATGCGCAAGTCGGTCACGACCAGGTTGTCGCTGTTGTGCCGCACCTTGAAAAACCCATCGGTGAAGCGCGCCAGGCGCTGCAGCTGCGGGTGGTCGGCGTGTTGAGCCGCCAATGCGCCGCCGCGCTCGTGCGCCACAAAGCGGATGGCCCGGTCGCCATCCATCAGCGCATAAAAGCCTTCGTGAAAGCGCTCGCCATCGAGCGCCACCACACGCCAGACCAGGGTGCTCAAGGGCGCGGGCGTGACCAGGAGTTGCTGGCTGGGCAGACCCTGGGCCTGCAGCGACTGGCGGGCGTGCTGCGTCACGCCCCATTGCGCCAGCGCACTCCAGGCCAAATAAGCCGTGCTGAATGCCAGCGCCCAGCCGTTGATGGCCAGGGCCCGGCCCACCTTCTTGACGCGCAGCGCCGCCACCACACCCGCCAGCAGGGGCAGCGAATACACCGGGTCGATGATGAACATGCTGCCCAGGCCATAGGCTTCGTCGGTGAAGGGCTGGAACACCTGGGTGCCGTAGACCGTCATCAGGTCCAGCAGGGGGTGCGTCACCAGCGCCAGCATCAGCGCCCACCACCAGCGGGCATACAGCTGAGGCTGGCGGTGGATGCGGCTCACCGCCCAGGCCATGGGCCACGCGAACAGCGTCAGAAACAGCAAGGCATGGCTTTCGGCGCGGTGCCGGATCATGTTCAGGATCGGATCGCCATGGTCCAGCAGCACATCCAGGTCCGGCAGCAAGCCCGCCACGCCGCCCCACAGGGCCGACTTCCACAGCGCGGTGCGTCGCCCCATGACGGCCACGCCGATCGAGGCGCCCAAAAGGACTTGTGTGACGGAATCCATGGTGTGGCAGGCAGGCTTGGGGCTGGACGGGTGCTTGACGAAGGTCAATACCTTAGCGGCTTTTGCATGCCCTCAGGGCCAACAGGCCGTTGGCGTGAGGGCATCACGCGCTGTCACGGCACCTGCTGGCTCGGGCATTGATGCACATCAGACACACCATGGCCCTGTGCCTCTACAAAGAAAGGTTCACACCATCAGGAGACAGGCCATGAAACAAGACAGTCAACCCCGGGGCATGCACACCCTGGACGCCGTGCCCAGCACCTTGCTGGTGCCTTTGGTGGCCCGTGCGCGTGGGGGCTCGCTTTTCCCGTGGCTGGACCCGCACGACGCACAAGCCCAGCAAATCCTCCGGCACAGCCACCAAGAAGTAGACCCGCTGCTGCAAGACAGGGCCTCGGTGCTGAATGTGCTGTGGCGCACGCAGCTGATCAAGCAAATTGGCGATGCCTTCTTCAAGCAACACCCGGACGCTGTGGGCATCAACCTGGGGGCGGGTTTGTCCGATTATTTCCAGTGGCTGGACAACGGTCACAACCACTGGCTGGATGTCGACCTTCAGCCCGTGCTGGCGATGCGGCACGCGCTGCTGCACCCGCATTCGGACACGGCGCAAAACGGGCACATCGACCTGGGCCAACCGGGCTGGTGGCAGCGACTGCCTGCGGAAGTTCGTTCAGCCGACGCGCCGATGCTGCTGGTGTGCGAAGGGGTACTGATGTACCTCACGCCCACGCAGGTCAAGACCGTGCTGCATGAAATCGGCGAGAACGCGCACGAAGGCTCGCAGCTGGTGTGCGACTTCATGACGCCGATGGGGATTGGCCAGGCCCGGCTGGCGCCCAGCATTGCCGGCACGGGGGCCGAGTTTTTATGGGGTGCGCACAACGGTCTGGAGGTGGCCCGGCTGCACCCGCGCCTGGAACTCCTGGCCCAGCACACCGTGGCCGAGGCCTATGGCCCCACCTGCAGCTGGGCCGAGCTGTGCCTGAGCCCCTGGACAGGCGGGCCCCTGTACGGCCTGGCCCACCTGGAGATCAGCGAGCCATGAACCGCCATGCCCTGGCCGGCCTGCGGCCGCTGGGCTTGGCGCGATAATGGGCCTGTTTTTTGCCAAGCCCCCAACCGCCCGACGCCATGACCACGACCGCCGCCACCTCCTCCTCCGCCACCATGGCCGCCCCCATGCCCTGGACCGACGCGCTCCACACCGGAGACGCCCGCATGGACGAGACCCACCAGGAATTTGTGGACATGATCAACCAGATTCTGGCCACCCCCGAAGACCAGCAGCTGCCGGTCTACAAGGCGTTTTTGCAGCACACGGTCGAGCACTTCGCGCAAGAAGAACGCTGGATGCTGGCCACCGGTTTTTCGGCCGACAACTGCCACGCCGAACACCACGCCACGATTTTGGAGACCATGCGCGTGGTCGAAGCGCATTACCTGGACAGCGACAGCACCATCATCACCCGCATGGCCGAGGCGCTGGCCGAGTGGTTTCCGGGCCATGCGGCCAGCATGGACGCCGGCCTGGCCGCGCACCTCAAGTCGGTGGGTTTTGACAGCGTGACCGAAACCCTGGCCGACCCCTCGGTCATCCAAAACGTGACCATGTCCGGCTGCGGCAGCGTCAGCTGCAGCTGACGCCTGGCCCCAGCGCCGGGCTCACTCGACCGTGATCTTTTCGTCCCTGACGATTTTGGCCATGGCTGGGATCTCGGCACGCATCCATTGCGCAAATTGATCGGGCGTCATCGCAGACGGCTCGGCGCCCAGGGTGGTCAGGCGCTCCCGGATGTCCGGCGAGGCGGCGATCCGCTGGATCTCGGCGTGCAATTTGTCGATCACCGCTTTGGGCGTGCCTGCGGGTGCCAGCAGCCCCTGGAAACTGCCCGTCAAAAACCCCGGCAGGGATTCCGACACCGTCGGTGTGTCGGGCATCTGCGGGTTGCGCTTGAGGCCTGAGACCGCGATCAGTTTGATCTTGCCCGCCTTGACATGCGGATAGGTGGCCACCATGCCGTTGAACATGACGTCGACTTGCCCGCCAATCAGATCGGTGATGGCCTGTGCGCCGCCTTTGTAGGGCACATAGCCCCACTCAATGCCGTTGCGCTGGGCATATATGACCCCGGCCAGGTGCGATGCGCTGCCCATGCCCGCAGCCACCGCGTAATTGAGCTTGCCTTTTTGGCTCTTGGCATAAGCGACCAATTCGGCGGGCGTGTTGGCGGGCACCTTGGTGCTCACGGCCAGCAAATGCGGGGAGTACGCCACCATGGCCACCGGCGCAAAGTCTTTCTCGACACTGAAAGGCAGCTTGAACAAGGCTGGGCTGATGACCAGATTGCCGACATCCATCAGCACCAGGGTGTAGCCATCGGGCGGCGATTTGGCCACCAGATCGGCGCCCAGGTTGCCGCTGGAGCCCGGGCGGTTTTCCACCACCACCGGCTGGCCCCAGCTTTCGGTGATCTTTTGCCCAAACAGCCGGGCCAACACATCCGAGGTGCCCCCCGCTG
>JAIXXW010000189.1 GCA_027490555.1 Comamonadaceae bacterium
CGGTTGCGCATCCAGTCGGCGGTTTTGAAAAAGCTGGCGTTCAGACGCTCGCGCAGCACCGGGTCGACCTGCAATTCGGTCATGGCCTGGTCCATGCAGGCCAGCCACTGGTCGCGCTCTAGCACGCCAATCGAAAACGGCATGTGGCGCATGCGCAAACGCGGGTGGCCAAAGCGCTCGGTGTAGTGCTCGGGCCCACCCAGCCAGCCACACAAAAACCAGAACAGTTTGTCACGGGCACTGTCCAGGCTGCTGCCGTGGGCATCGCGCAAAGCCTTGAATCCCGGCTCCATGTCCATCAGGTCGTAAAAGCGATCGGCCAGGGCGCGCACCACCGGCTCGCCGCCGATCCAGGCAAAAGGGGTGTCGAATGGCGGCGGGTCGTCAAGGTTCATGGGTGGCGATTGTGCAGTGTTCCAAAGGGCCCGCAGGCAGCGGGTTCACTGCGCGGCCTGGCGCAAGGTCAGCACCACCGGCTGGCGCAACACCCCGGACAGGCTCAGGCTGCCCGCCCCCCAGGCCAGCAGGGCACCGGCCAGGCCGCCGGCCAGCGGGGCCCACAGGGGCGGCTGCCAGGCAAATTCGAAAGCATGCCGGGCCAAGGCCCAGCCCACGGCCAAGGCCATGGCACTGGACATGAAACCGGCCAACCAGCCAATGCCCAGCAATTCGGCGCGCTGCACCTGCGCCAGCAGGTGGCGGCCTGCGCCCAGGGCCCGCATGATGGCGTATTCGCGCTCACGCGCCTGGCGACTGGCCCCCACGGCGGCCAGCAAGACCATCAGACCCGCCGCCAGGGTGAAGGCAAACAGGAACTCCACCGCCCGGATCACCTGGTCCATCACGCGTTGCACCTGGGCCAGGGTGCTGCGCATGTCCACGCTGGTGATGTTGGGAAAGGCGTTGACCATGGCGTTGTCAAAGCCGGCCAAGCCCTGGGGGGAGCGGAAAGCCGCCATGTAGGTCATGGGCAAGTCGGGCATCTGCGAGACCGGGAACAGCATGAAAAAATTGGCCCGCATGGAGGCCCAGTCCACCTTGCGCAAGGAGGTGACCCGCGCCTCATGCGGCTGACCGGCGATGTCAAAGCCCAGCCGGTCGCCCAGTTTCAGGCCCAGCGCCTGGGCAATGCCCGCTTCCACGCTCACCCCATCGGCCTCTTCGGCCTGCCAGCGTCCGGCCACCACAGGGTTGTGCGCGGGAAGCACGGCGCTGTGCGACAGGTTGATCTCGCGGTCCAGCAAGCGTTTGCCCCGGTCGGCTTCCAGGTCGTCCGGGCCCACAGTGCGGCCATTGATGGCCACCAGCCGGCCCCGGATCATGGGGTACCAGTCGGGCGACTGCACGCCCGCCTTGTCCAGGTGCGCCAAGAAGGCCTGGGCCTGCTCGGGCTGCACATTGATGACAAAGCGGTCGGGGGCGTTCACCGGCGTGGCCCGGCGCCAGCTCGAGATCAGGTCGGTGCGCAGCAGCACCAGCAGCGCCAGCGCCAGCAAGCCCACCGACAAGGCGCTGACCTGCACCACCGCAAACACCGGACGCGCCGCCACCTGCCGGGTGGCCAGACGCAACCAGCGCGGTGCCGTCTCCCCAGGCACCGCCCGCCGCAACCCCCACAAAGCCGCTGCCGCGAGAGCGGCAAATACCAGCAGCGCCAGTGCAAAACCGCCCACGGTGATCAGGCCCAGGGTCAGGTTGCGGCTGACCATCAGCAAAGTGACGGCAAAACCCAGCAAGCCCATGGCCAGCACCAGGCCCGAGCGCAGCTGGATTTGGCCCAGTTCGCGCCGGATCACCCGCAGCGCTGGCACCTGCGCCAGCTGCAACACCGGCGGCAGACCAAAAGCCACCAGCAGCGTCAGGCCCATGGCCAGACCCATCAGGGCCGGCTGCAGCGTGGCAGGGGGCAAATGGGCATCGACCAGCCCGGCCAGTAAGTGGACAAAACCCAGGTGCACGCCATAGCCGGCCCCAACGCCCAGCACACTGGCCACCAAACCTGCGCCCAGAAACTCCAGGGCATAACTCCAGGTGAGGGTGCGCTGGCTTTGCCCCAGGACCCTGAGCATGGCGCAGACATCGAGTTGCCGCTCGGCAAAACTGCGTGCGGCCAAGGCCACCGCCACCGCGCACAGCAGGGCCGCCAGCAAGGCCACCAGGTTCAGGAACTGCGAGGCCCGGTCCAGGGTCTGGCGCATCTCGGGGCGGCCGCTGTCGAGCGATTCGACCTTGACACCGCGCACCTCGGGCTTGTCGACCTCGGCCTGCGCCCAGGGCACGAACTGGGCCACGGCCGCATCGCTGCCCGCCACCGCCATGCGCCAGCTGACCCGGCTGGCCGGCTGCACCAGTCCGGTGGAGGCCAGATCGGCCATGTTCATCATCACGCGCGGGGCAAACCCCATGAAACCCGCCCCCCGGTCGGGCTCGCGCAAGATGGTGGCGCCGATGGTCAAACTGCGCTCGCCCAGGCCCAGCTGCTGGCCGAGCTGCAGATTCAGCGCTTCCAGCAAGGCCGGATCTACCCAGACTTCGCCCTGTGGGGGAATGTCGGAAGTGCTCTGGCCCGAAATGTCCAGCCGGCCACGCAAGGGGTAACCCGCCTCCACCGCCTTGAGCGCCACCAGACGCGTGGGCGCATCGGCCAGCGGTGGCGTCATGGCCCTGGCCATGGTCGGGAAGCTGACATTGGTGTTGGACTGCAAACCGGCCTCACGGGCCTTGAGCACAAAGGCCTGGGGCGTGCGCTGGTCACTGACCACCACCGCATCGCCACCGAGCAGCTGGCGCGCATCGCGCCACAGGCCCGACTGCATGCGGTCGGCCAGAAAACCCACCGCGCTCAGGGCGGCCACGGCCAAGGCCACCGACAGCATCAACAGCCGCAACTCACCCGCCCGCAGGTCACGCCACAACTGGCGCGCGCCCAGCTTCAGACCTTGTATCCACGATGGCTTGTTCATGTGACGACCTTAACCCAGCGGCGAAGTTCTGGCAGGGCCAGGGACTTGTCAGGCCAGCGCCCATGCTGGGCGCACAAAAAAAATCCCCAACTCAAACGAGTTGGGGATTGTGTATTGGTGGTGATAGGTGGATTTGAACCACCGACATCAGCATTATGAATGCTGCGCTCTAACCAACTGAGCTATATCACCCTGGCTGGCCTTGAAAAACCAGCAAGCCGCAAATTATACACAAGAATCCCCGCGCCAAAGCCAGCGCAAGACCCGACAATCGGCGGATGAGCGATCACACACCACCCTCCTCTTGGGCGGCCGAAGCCGCCCGCCTGATCTGGGACCACTGGCAAACGGGCCAAGTGCTCAGCGCCCTGCCCGAAGCCTGTCGCCCTGCGAGCGCCTGGCAAGGCTATGCCGCACAAGCGCAACTGCCCCTGGTGTCGGGGCGCGAAGTGCTGGGCTGGAAAATTGCGGCCACCAGCGCCAACGGGCAAGCCCACATCAAGGTCGGGGGACCGCTGGCCGGGCGGCTGCTGTCGGGCCAGGTGATGGACAGCGGCGCTGTGGTGCCCAGCGCCAGCAACCGCATGCGCGTGGCCGAGCCAGAATTTGCCTTTACCATGGCCCAGGACCTGCCAGCCCAGGCCACGCCCTATACCCCAGCGCAAGTCATGAACGCCGTGGCCAGTTTGCACCCGGCCATCGAGGTGCCTGACTCGCGCCTGGACCCCTTCACCCAAGCCGGTGAAGCGCAGCTGCTGGCCGACAACGCCTGCGCGCGGCACTTTGTGCTGGGGCCTGCGGCGCCCGATGTCTGGCGCGAACTGGACTTGAGCACCTACCCGGTGCACGCGCGGGTGGACCACGGACTTGCCCTGCGCTACACCCGCGAGGGCACCGGCGGCAATGTGCTGGGCGACCCGCGCATCGCGCTGACCTGGTTGGCCAATAGGCTCTCAAGCCTGGGCATCCCCTTGCAAAAGGGCCAGGTGGTGACCACCGGCACCTGCATGGTGCCCTTGGAATTGCAGCCGGGCGACAGGGCCAGCGCAGATTTCGGTGTGCTGGGCCGCGTGGAGATGATTTTTTCGGAGACTTGAGACATGACAAAACCCCATTTGGCCCTGATCGGCACCGGCGGCACCATCGCAGGTGCGGCCAGCGCCGCATCGGTCAGCACCGACTACCAACCCGCCAGCCTGAGCCTGGCCGCCGTGGTCGACACGGTGGCCGAGTTGCGCCAGCGCTATGCCATGGACATCAGCCAACCCCTGCAGCTGGCCAGCTACGACCTGCGGCCCGCGCATTGGCTGGACCTGCATGCCGCCGTGATGGAGGCCGTGCACAAGCCGGAGGTGGTGGGCATCGTGGTCACGCACGGCACCGACACGCTGGAGGAAACCGCCACCTTTTTGCACCTGAGCGTGAACAGCGACAAACCCATCGTGGTGGTGGGGGCCATGCGCCCCGCCACCGCCTACTCGGCCGATGGTCCGGCCAATCTGCTGGACGCCTGCAGCGTGGCCGCCTGCCCCAGCGCGCGGGGTCGTGGCACCCTGGTGGTGATGAACGGGCGCATCCATTCGGCCCTGTGGGTGGGCAAACGCCATGTCAGCAGCGTGGAAGCCTTTGACAGCCCCTTGGCCGGTGCCGTGGGCGAGGTGGCCGACCAGCAGGTGCAGTGGTTCCGTGCCGCCGTGCGAGCGCCCACCGTGGCCTGGCAAAAGCCCTCGGCCTGGCCCCGTGTGGACATCGCCGTGGCCTATGCGGGCGTGGACGAGACCGCGATGCGCGCCTTTGTGGCGGCGGGTGCGCGGGGCATTGTGCATGCCGGTCTAGGCAATGCCAACACGCCCACGGCCTACCGGGCCTTCCTGCAGTCCCTGCCCGCCCAAGGCGTGCTGGTGGCGCGTTGTGCCCGCTTCATCACGGGCAGCGTGACACGGGCCAGTGTGTACGACGATGCCCGGCATGGCATCTTGACGGCAGGCCCGCTGCCGCCGCACAAGGTGCGCATTGCCATGCTGCTGGGCTTGGCGCATGGCATGGACGGCCCCGCGATCCAGGACTGGCTGGACAGGATTTTGCAGGCGGGCTGAGGGCCCTTCAGCGCGGTCGCTGGCGCCAGTACAAGACCGTGCCGCTGATGCAGGCCATGACCATGAGGCCCAAAAAGCCAGCCCTGTAGGTGCCAAACAGGCCCGACATGGCGCCGAACAGGGGGGGGCCAACCACCACACCCAAAAACGTGAAGGCCAGCGTGCCGCCGGTGGCCATGCTGGCCATGCCAGGGGGCGCACGGCGGGCGACTTCGGCCAGGTACACGCCATTCCAGCCGATGGCCGACGCGCCAAACAGCACCAAGATGGCCATCACCACGCCATGCGGCGTGTCGGCGGTCAAAAAGGCCGAGGCCAGCGCCCCGGCCGCCATCAGGCTGGCCAGCAGCAGCAACATGCGTCGCGCACCGAGCCAACGGTCCGCCACATAACCCCAAACCACACGCCCACCGATGCCACCGAATTGGGTGACCGACAAGGCCAGTCCCGCCGCCACCAGGCCATACGACAGGTCATCGTGCAAAAAAGTGACCAAATAGGTGGTCAGGCACAACTGCACCATGGAGAACATGAAGGAGCAGGCCGCCATGGTGCGCAAGGCCGGATGCGCCAGCACCAGGCGGATGGGCTCGAGCAGACTGCCCCAACGGATGCTGCCTTCGCCTTGGCGGTCGCTGTCGAGCGCGGTGCGCAAGACCTGCGACAGCCCAGCGACCAGCAAACACAGTGCGGCCACCACCACCATGCTCAGCTGCCAATCGATGCGCAAGGCCAGAGGCGGCACGATCGCGCCCGCCAGCATGCTGCCCAAAGGCACGCCGGTTTGCTTGATGGAGAACACCAGGGACATTTGCGCTGGGGCTGTGGTGCGGGCCAGCAGGTGCGAGCTGGCCGGGGTGATCGGGCCATACCCCAGACCGATGCACACGGCACCCAGCACCATGGCCGGCAGCCAGGGCACGGCACACAGCAGCAGGCCCAGGGCGCACAGCACCAGCCCCCACTGGCTGACCCGGATGGCCCCCATGCGGGCCACGGTGGCGCCCCCCAACAAGGTGGCCAGCATGGCGCCGGCGTACGTGACCGACACATACAAACCCACCAGCGCCGGGGACACCTGCAGGGTCTGCGCCACCACCGGCGCGATCACCGGCAAGGAGAGCAAGGCCATGGCCACCATGGCCTGGATGACCAGGGTCAGCAGCAGGGGCCACCAGCTTGGCCTCATGAAATCTCCCAGACAGGCGAGACGCAGAACCGAAGGCCCCGGCGCAACGGGGCGGTCAATTGGCTTTCACGCCCGCCTTGATCAACAGACCGCCCAAGGTGTCGATCTCGTTTTTGAGGTGGGCCCGCAAGGCTTCGGGTCGGGCCTGGTCCACCGGCACGGCCGAAATGCCCATGGCCTCCAGGCGCTGACGCACCTCGGGGTCGGTCACCGACTTTTGCAGGGCCGAGGTCAGTTGGTCGAGCACCGGCTTGGGGGTGCCTTTGGGGGCGTACAGGCCGAACGAGATGTTGATGTCAAAACCTTCCACACCGGCGTCCGAGATGGCGGGCACTTCGGGCAACTGGGGCAAACGGGTTTTGCCTGCAGAGGCATAGGCCTTGATCTTGCCGGCCTTGACCGAGGGCACGGTGCCCGAGGTCTGGTCGCACAGGATGTCCACCTGGCCGCCCATCAGGTCGTTCAAGGCCGGGCCGGTGCCTTTGTAGGGGATTTCATTGAGCTTGACGTTCAGCGCATTCATCATCATCAAACCGCACAAATGCGAGGCCGAGCCCACCCCCGCATGCGCCAGGCTGATCTTGGGTCCGTTGGCTTTCACATAGGCCACAAATTCGTTGAGGTTGCGCGCCGGGAAATCGTTGCGGGTCACGATGACCATGGGGCCGCTGGTGGCGCGGCCAATCGGCTCGAAGTCGTCCACCGGGTGGTAGGGCAAGCCCTTGTACATGGCCACATTGGTGGCGTGGCTGACATGGATCATCAGCAGGGTGTAGCCATCGGGTCTGGCGCGCGCCACCTTGGCCGTGCCGATCGAGCCCGAGGCGCCTGCGGTGTTGTCCACCACGATTTGCTGCCCCAGGTGTTTTTGCATGGCACCGGCAAACACCCGAGTGATGGTGTCGCCCGGTCCACCGGCGGCATAGGGCATGACCATGGTGATGGCCCGGTTGGGAAAGTCTTGCGCACCGACTTGCAGCGCCGTGACCGCCAGCAACAGCGCCAGGCCTTGACGGACAAAACGAAAAGCCATGAAAGTCTCCTGAAGGGTGTGGGGTGGAATGGGGCGCAGCAGGACAGGTCAGGCGAGCAAGCGCTGACGGATCTCCAGGGGGTCCATCACCTGCAAAGGCTCTGCGCCAGCGCCGGGAATGCCCACCTGGGTGGCGTTGAGCAGCATGGACACCATCACATAGGTTCCGGACAAGACCGTGAGGTCCACCACCGCCTGCTCGCCCATGGCCGTGACCGCTTCTTGCCA
>JAIXXW010000393.1 GCA_027490555.1 Comamonadaceae bacterium
CACCGAACTGGAACAGCATGCCCATGCGCCGGCGCGCCGCATACAACTGGGCCTGTGGCATGGGGGTGATGTCTTGGCCATCGAACAGGACCTGGCCCTGGCTGGCCCGGACTTGTCCGCCAATCAGGCGCAGCACCGTGGTCTTGCCCCCCCCCGACACGCCCATCAGGGCCGTGACTTGCCCACGCGGCACATTGAAGCTCAGGTTCTTCAAGATGACACGGTCGCCGTACCCGAAAGTCAGGTCGCGCAGTTCAACAAGTGGTGCTGGGGTGCTGCTGTCGTTCATAAAAAACAAGAGCCGGAAGATCCGGCTCTTGTGATGGTAGGGGTTCCCACTCAGGGCTGTGTAAACCGGGAAATGACCGGGATTATACGTAGAACCAAAGTACCTTATCGCGGCAGGTCACTGCTGCCCATCAGGAACTCGTCCACGGCGCGCGCGGCCTGACGGCCTTCGCGGATGGCCCAGACCACCAGCGACTGACCCCGGCGCATGTCGCCGGCGGCAAAGACTTTGGGCACGTTGGTGGCATAACCGCCGGTGAAGTCGGTGCTGGCTTTGGCGTTGCCACGGGCGTCCTTGTCGATGCCAAAGGCATCGAGCACGGTGGCCACCGGGTTGGTGAAGCCCATGGCCAACAGGACCATGTCGGCCTTGTATTCCTTCTCGGTGCCGGGCACCTCGACCAGCTTGCCGTCCTTGAACTCGACATGTACGGTCTTCAGGCCGGTGAGTTTGCCTTTCTCACCCATGAATTCCTTGGTGGAAATGGCGAACTCGCGTTGCAACAGACCTTTTTCGGCGCTCTCGTCGTGGCTGGAGCTGGTGCGCAGTTTCATGGGCCAGTAGGGCCAGACCAGCGCCTTGTTTTCCTTTTCGGGCGGCTCGGGCATCACCTCGAACTGGGTCACGCTCACGGCGCCGTGGCGTGTGCTGGTGCCCACGCAATCGCTGCCGGTGTCACCACCACCGATCACGATGACGTGTTTGCCGTCGGCGCGCAACTGGCCCTTGAGCTTGTCACCGGCATTGACCTTGTTTTGCTGGGGCAGGAATTCCATGGCGAAATGGATGCCGTCCAGATCGCGGCCGGGCACGGGCAAATCGCGCGACTGCTCGGAGCCTCCGGTCAGCAGCACAGCGTCGAAGTCTTTTTGGAGCTGCTGGGCGCTGATGGTTTCCTTGGCCCAGTTGGTGACCTTGGAGTCCTTGGGCCATTCGCCCACCAGCACGCTGGTGCGGATCTTCACGCCTTCGGCCTCGAGCTGCTGCACGCGACGGTCGATGTGCGACTTTTCCATCTTGAAGTCGGGGATGCCATAGCGCAGCAAGCCGCCCACGCGGTCATTCTTCTCGAACAAGGTCACATCGTGACCGGCCCGTGCGAGTTGCTGGGCAGCGGCCAGGCCGGCAGGGCCTGCGCCAATGATGGCGACGGTCTTACCGGTCTTGAACTTGGCTGGACGGGGAGTGACCCAGCCTTCGGCCCAGGCGCGGTCGATGATGGCGTGCTCGATCGACTTGATGCCCACGGCATCGTCGTTGAAGTTGACCACGCAAGCGGCTTCGCAAGGCGCCGGGCAGATGCGGCCGGTGAACTCCGGAAAGTTGTTGGTGCTGTGCAGCACCTCGATCGCGTTCTTCCAGTCACCCTGATACACCAGATCGTTGAAGTCCGGGATGATGTTGTTGACCGGGCAGCCGTTGTTGCAAAACGGTGTGCCGCAATCCATGCAGCGGGCCGCCTGGGTTTTGGACTGCTCGTCGGTCAGGCCGATCACGAACTCGTTGTAGTTCTTCAAGCGTTCGGCAACGGGTTTGTAGCCCTCTTCGATGCGCTCAAACTCCATGAAACCGGTGATTTTTCCCATGATGTTTCCTTCGATTCTTGACGTGGGGCTCAGGCGGCGACGGGCTTGGCGGCCTTGGCTGCATGGGCCGCTTTGCGCGCATTGATCTCACCCAGGGCGCGCTTGTATTCGTTGGGGAAGACCTTCACGAACTTGGCGCGGGCCGTGGCCCAGTTGTCCAGCAACTCGCGGGCACGCTGGCTGCCGGTCCACTTGTGGTGGTCTTCCAGCAGTTTCTTCAGCTGCACTTCGTCGGCCAGGTCGCGGTGCCAGACCTTGCGGTCGATCTGCGCTTCCTGCTCGGCGGCGGGCAGCACTTTTTCCAGGCTGACCATGGCGGTGTTGCAGCGGGAGGCGAATTCGCCGTCTTCGTCGTAGACATAGGCGACACCGCCGCTCATGCCCGCGCCGAAGTTGCGGCCGGTCTTGCCCAGCACCGCCACGGTGCCGCCGGTCATGTATTCGCAGCCGTGGTCACCCGTGCCTTCAACCACCGCGGTGGCGCCCGACAGGCGCACCGCAAAGCGCTCACCGGCCACACCGGCAAAGAAGGCCTCACCGGTGGTGGCGCCATACATGACGGTGTTGCCCACGATGATGTTTTGCGACGCCACGCCACGGAATTCCAGGCTGGGGCGCACCACCACGCGACCGCCCGACAGGCCTTTGCCGGTGTAGTCGTTGGCCTCGCCGATCAGGTACAGCGTGATGCCCTTGCACAAGAAGGCGCCAAAGGATTGGCCGCCCGTGCCTTCGAGCTGGATGCGGATGGTGTCGTCGGGCAGTCCTTCGGGGTGCACCTGGGTGACGGCACCGGACAGCATGGCACCGACCGAGCGGTTCACGTTGCGGGCGGTTTCCATGAACTGGACCTTTTCGCCCTTGTCGATGGCGGCGCGGCTCTTGGCGATCAGCACATTGTCCAGCGCCTTGGCCAGGCCGTGGTCTTGCGTTTGCACATGGCGCACGTCGGCGTCCACCGTGACCTGTGGCACGGCCAGCAGGCGTGAGAAGTCCAGGCCTCGGGCCTTCCAGTGGTTCACCCCCGCGCGCATGTCGAGCAGATCGGCGCGGCCCACCATGTCGTCAAACTTGGCGATGCCCAGCTGGGCCATGATCTGACGCACTTCCTCGGCAATGAAGAAGAAGTAGTTCACCACATGCTCGGGCTTGCCGGTGAACTTCTTGCGCAGCGCAGGGTCTTGCGTGGCCACGCCCACCGGGCAGGTGTTCAGGTGGCACTTGCGCATCATGATGCAGCCTTCAACCACCAGCGGTGCGGTGGCAAAGCCGAACTCGTCGGCGCCCAGCAAGGCGCCGATGGCGACGTCGCGGCCGGTCTTCATCTGGCCGTCGGCCTGCACACGGATGCGACCGCGCAAGCCATTGAGCACCAGGGTCTGCTGGGTTTCGGCCAGACCGATCTCCCAGGGCGAGCCGGCGTGCTTGACCGAGGACCAGGGCGAGGCGCCCGTGCCGCCGTCATGGCCGGCGATCACCACATGGTCGGCCTTGCACTTGGCCACACCCGCGGCCACCGTGCCCACGCCGATTTCAGACACCAGCTTGACGCTGATGTCGCTGTGCGGTGCCACGTTCTTCAGGTCGTGGATCAGCTGGGCCAGGTCTTCGATCGAGTAGATGTCGTGGTGCGGAGGTGGCGAAATCAGGCCGACACCGGGCACCGAGTGGCGCAGCTTGCCGATGTAGTCGGACACCTTGCCGCCGGGCAGCTGGCCGCCTTCACCGGGCTTGGCGCCCTGGGCCATCTTGATCTGGATCTGGTCGGCGCTCGACAGGTATTCGGCGGTGACGCCGAAACGGCCGGATGCCACCTGCTTGATGCGCGAGCGCAGGCTGTCACCGTCGTTCAGGGGCAGGTCGACTTCGACGTTTTCCTCGCCGATCACGCTCTTAAGCGAATCGCCCTGCTTGATCGGAATGCCCTTGAGTTCGTTGCGGTAACGGGCCGCGTCTTCGCCGCCTTCGCCGGTGTTGCTCTTGCCGCCGATGCGGTTCATGGCCACGGCCAGGGTGGCGTGCGCCTCGGTGGAAATCGAGCCCAGCGACATGGCCCCGGTGGCGAAACGCTTGACGATTTCGGACGCCGGCTCAACCTGGTCGAGCGGGATGGCCTTGGACGGGTCGATCTTGAACTCGAACAGGCCACGCAAGGTCATGTGGCGCTTGCTCTGGTCGTTGATGATCTGCGCGTATTCCTTGTAGGTGCTGAAGTTGTTGGCACGGGTGGAATGCTGCAGCTTGGCGATCGCATCGGGCGTCCACATGTGCTCTTCACCACGGGCGCGCCAGGCGTACTCGCCGCCCGCGTCCAGCATGGTGGCCAGCAGCGGGTCGTCGCCGAAAGCGGCGGTGTGCATGCGGAAGGCTTCTTCGGCGATCTCGAACACACCGATGCCACCCACGCGGCTGGCGGTGCCGGTGAAGTATTTGTTGATGGTCTCGCTGTTGATGCCAATCGCCTCGAACAGCTGGGCACCGCAGTAGGACATGTAGGTCGACACGCCCATCTTGGACATGATCTTGGACAGGCCCTTGCCGATCGCCTTGACGTAGTTGTAGATGGCTTTGTCGGCCGACAAATCACCGGGCAACTCTTTGTGCAGCGCGGCCAGGGTTTCCATGGCCAGGTAGGGGTGCACGGCTTCGGCGCCATAACCGGCCAGCACGGCAAAGTGGTGCACTTCGCGGGCGGTGCCGGTCTCCACCACCAAACCGGCGGTGGTGCGCAGGCCCTCGCTCACCAGGTGCTGGTGGATGGCCGACAGCGCCAGCAGCGCGGGCACCGCCACCTGGGTGGCGTTGACACCACGGTCGCTGATGATCAGGATGTTGTGGCCGCCCTTGATGGCGTCCACCGCTTCGGCGCAGAGAGACGCCAGCTTGGCTTCCACGCCTTCGCGGCCCCACAGGGCGGGGTAGGTGATGTCCAGCGTGGCGCTCTTGAACTTGCCCTTGGTGGCTTGCTCGATGTTGCGCAGCTTGGCCATGTCGGCGAAGTCCAGGATCGGTTGGCTGACTTCGAGGCGCATCGGCGGGTTGACCTGGTTGATGTCCAGCAGGTTGGGCTTGGGGCCGATGAAGGACACCAGCGACATCACGATGGCTTCGCGGATCGGGTCGATGGGCGGGTTGGTCACTTGCGCGAACAACTGCTTGAAGTAGTTGTACAGCGGCTTGTTCTTGTCGGACAGCACGGCCAGCGGGCTGTCGTTGCCCATGGAGCCGATGGCCTCTTCACCGGCCGAGGCCATCGGGGCCAGCAGGAATTTGATGTCTTCTTGCGTGGTGCCAAAGGCTTGCTGCAGGTCCAGCAAAGGCACATCCGAGGCGGCGGTTGGCACCGGGGCCGCGGGGACGTCGTCGAGCTTGATGCGCAGGTTTTCGATCCACTGCTTGTAGGGCTTGGCGCTGGCCAGGCCGGCTTTGAGCTCTTCGTCGTTGATCATGCGGCCTTGTTCCAGATCGATCAGGAACATCTTGCCGGGCTGCAGACGCCACTTGCGCACGATCTTGCTCTCAGGGATGGGCAGCACGCCGGTTTCCGAGCCCATGATGACCATGTCGTCGTCGGTGATGATGTAGCGCGAAGGGCGCAGGCCGTTGCGGTCCAGCGTGGCGCCGATCTGGCGGCCGTCGGTGAACACGATGGAGGCCGGGCCGTCCCAGGGCTCCAACATCGCCGCGTGGTACTCGTAGAAGGCCTTGCGGCGCTCGTCCATGGTGGTGTGCTGCTCCCAGGGCTCGGGGATCATCATCATCACGGCCTGGCTGATGGGGTAGCCGGCCATGGTCAGCAGCTCCAGGCAGTTGTCGAAGGTGGCGGTGTCGGACTGGCCGGCAAAACTGATGGGGTAGAGCTTTTGCAGATCGCCTGCCAGCACGGGCGAGGACATCACGCCTTCGCGCGCCTTCATCCAGTTGTAGTTGCCCTTGACGGTGTTGATCTCGCCGTTGTGCGCCACATAGCGGTAGGGGTGGGCCAGGGGCCACTCGGGGAAGGTGTTGGTGGAAAAACGCTGGTGCACCAGGCCCAGGGCCGAGACGCAGCGCTCGTCCTGCAGGTCCAGGTAATAGGTGCCCACCTGGTCGGCCAGCAGCAAGCCCTTGTAAACGGCGGTGCGGCTGGACATGCTGGGGATGTAGTACTCGTTGCTGTGCGTCAGGCGCAGGTTCTGGATCGCGGCGCTGGCGGTCTTGCGAATGACGTAGAGCTTGCGCTCGAGCGCGTCTTGCACGATCACATCGGCACCCCGGCCAATGAAGATCTGGCGCATGACCGGTTCTTTTTCGCGCACGCGCGGGGACATGGGCATGTCGCGGTTGACCGGCACATCGCGCCAGCCCAACACCACCTGGCCTTCGGCCTTGACGGCGCGCTCGAGTTCCTGCTCACAGGCCATGCGCGAGGCATGCTCCTTGGGCAGGAAGACCATGCCCACACCGTACTCCCCGAAAGGCGGCAGGGTCACGCCCTGCTGGGCCATTTCGTCGCGGTACAGCGCGTCAGGCAACTGGATCAGGATACCGGCACCGTCGCCCATGAGGGCGTCGGCCCCCACCGCACCCCGGTGGTCCAGGTTCTCCAGGATCTTGAGCGCCTGCGTCACGATGGCGTGGCTCTTTTGACCCTTGATGTGGGCCACAAAACCGACACCGCACGCGTCGTGCTCGTTGGCCGGGTCATACAAACCGGTGGATTGGAAATGTTCTTTTTCGCTGGCCGAAGTCATGGGCGCTCCTAAGGGTTTTCACGCGGACCGGGGAGTGTAGTGCACTGCAGCATCCATGCCAATCTTTTTAATTGGGGTCAGATCCCAATTAATTTCGCTTTTGGATTGACTTTTAATTAATTGGGGACAGATTCAAATATTTGTCTTTTTGAAGGGCCGCCCCGCTTTGCCTGGCACCAGGCGGCGCTGGGTGGCTTGCTGCAGACCACCCACAAATTCGTTGGAGCCCAGCGCCCAACCCGACAGAGCGCTTCGGGTGATTTGCTCCTTTTCGGGCTGCGCCAGACCGGTCTGCACCAACTGTGCATAGGCCGCTTCGCGCGCAAAGGGTGTGTTGCCCAAGCCCCAAAACAGG
>JAIXXW010000214.1 GCA_027490555.1 Comamonadaceae bacterium
ATGCCAAGACGCGCCGTTGCACGGTGTACGACAAGCGCCCCAACACCTGCCGACTGCACCCGCAAGTGGGGCCACGCCCCCACCACTGCCCTTACGGCCACAAGGACCAGTCGCGTTGAAGCTGGGCGTCCATGCGCGCCATCACAAGGCGGCTTCTGCGGCGCATGCCGGCGCCAATTGCCCCGGCAGCTTGAGCAGGTCCTGCAGCGGCATGGGCTTGGCCAACAAAAAGCCCTGGGCTTGACGGCAGCCGAGCCGGATCAGGGTGTCGCGCTGTTCCGGCTTTTCCACGCCTTCCGCAGTCACCTCCAGCCCCAGGGATTGGGCCATGGCCAAAATCCCTGAAATGATTTTGATGTTTTCTTCCCGGTCCAGGCCGGCGATGAAGGACATGTCGATTTTCAATTTCTGAATCGGCATGCTGGCCAGTCTGAACAGCGAGGAGTAGGACTTGCCGAAATCGTCCATCGCGATCTGAACGCCCAGGGCCATGATGGCCTGCAGCTGGCTGGCCAGCTCTTGCGCGTTCAAGGTGCAATCCGATTCCGTGATTTCCAGAACGAACCCCCGCAAGCCCTGGTCCAGCCCCGTGGCCATGTGGCTGAGCATGGCCAAAAGACGTTGGCCGCACAGCAGCTGGGGCGAAGAGTTCAGGGCGATGGTGGCGCCCGGAAAGCGGGCGCGGATCGCCTGGCTGTCTTGCGCGACCTGGGCGAACAGCTGCTCGGTCAGCGGGTCGATGGAGCCGGATTGCTCGGCCAGGGAAATGAATTCGGCCGGGCTGACCATGCCCAGCTCGTCGTCATGCCAGCGCGCCAGGGCTTCAAAGCCCGTGATTTTTCCGCTCAGCAGGTCCACCTCGGGCTGGTAATGGGCTTGAATCCTGCCTTCTTGGATGGCCACCGCCAGTTTGGCCTCGACCTGGGTTCGGCGGGTGATGCTCGCCATCATCTGGGCATCGAGCCATCGGATCTGATGGCGACCGGATTCCTTGGCGCTGAGCAGCGCGGTGTCGGCATAGACCAGCAGTTGATCGACCGATGCCGAGTGGTCCGGGTACAAAGCCGCCCCGGCGCTGAAGGTGGCGGTGATCTGCACACTGCCCAAATGTTGCACGGTGAACACCGTGGGTCTGAACAGCTGTTGCAGGCTGTGCCGGAAATCGGCCATGGGCCCGAGCACGTCCAGCACAGCAATGAACTCGTCCCCCGAGCGGCGACACAGGAAATTTCCAGCAGGCAAGGTGGCCTTGAGGTGCTGCGCGATTTGCCGGATCACTTCATCGCCCTGGTCGTGGCCAAAGGTGTCGTTGATGTTTTTGAAGTGGTCCAGGTCAATGAACACCACCGCATAGGGCTCGCCGGGTGCGCGCTCTTGCATGTGCGCCAGAAAACCCCGGTAGTTGGGCAGACCGGTGAGCGGGTCTTGGTTGAGCAGGTTCTGAAGTTGTTTCTCCGCCTCGCGGATCGCCCGGATGTCTGAAAACACCGCCACATGGCCCTGGCCCACGCCCTGTTCATCCTGCAAGGTGGACACCGACAGCAGCACGGGCAGCTGGGTGTGCTGCTTGCTCAGAAAAGAGGTCTCGCCGCGCCATGCACCATGCTGGCGGACGCTGTCGGCAATGATCGGCAGATCCAAACCTTTGTCATCCTGGATGTAAAGCCGTCCGGCAGGTTGGTTGATCAGCTCTTGTCTGGTGTAGCCGGTCATCTCGGTCAGTGCCGCATTCACATCCACCACCAGACCCTGCTGGTTGGTGATCAAAATCGCTTCGGCCGCTGTCTCGAACACCCTCGAGAAAATCGCCTGCTTCTGTGCCGCTTGTCTTTGCTTTTGCAGCAAGCTGTGCAAGGCGTTGGAGACTTGGGCAATCTCATCGCCGCTGTGGTCCACGCGCGATGCATCGCCCCGACCCTCGACGGTGTCGGTGGCCAGGTGAACGAGCCGGTAAAGACGGTGTGTGGTGCGCTCTGAGAAGCGCTGGGTCCAGCGGCTGAGCCCCAGGAACAGCAAGCCACCGGCGAGCAAAGCAATCGACAAACCCGCCATCAAAAACAGAAAAGTCGAAGCATTGCTGTGCTGGAGCTGGATGTGGATGGCATGCGCCCGACCTGCATCGTTCCAGGCGAATGGGAATGATTGGCTGCGCTGGGAAAGATCCCATGCCGAGTCGATGAACGGGGTCAGGCTGTAATGGATTTTCAGCTCTTTTGGGAAATTCAAGCTGGCCATGACTTTGCCCAGATCCAGGCGAAGCCACACGATGCCGATGGTGCTGTCCGTGAAACTGGCCGTCACGGGCATGCTGGCTGTCAGAACATGGCTGTTGGGGGTGCTCAGCAATTCCAAGTGGGTCTGGCCGTCCTCGATGGTGTGTTGGACGTTGCCAGGCGTGTCCACAAACACATAAGCCGATTGCCCGTTGGGGATGAGCAAGCGGCCGCGGTAATCCAGCAGCTCGAAGGTGTGCGTCTTGTTCTGGTTGGCTTTGTCCAGAATCGGCAGCAGTTCGGGGCTGTTCCTTCCTGCGTCATGCAGCCCGGTCCAGACCGAGCTGGATTGGGCCAAATCGTTGGCCCCCCGAAAAGCCTGGCCGATCTCGGTGTCCAGCCGGGTGGCGATCAGCGCCTTGTAGTGCTTGAACTCTTCTTCCTGGAAGAAAAAAATCCCGTAAATGGCCAAGAGCATGCACAGCGATGTGACGCCAAGGATATAGGCCCCCATCAGCCTGAAGACATCGTGGCCGATCTGGTCTTTGAGCGATGTCAATCGGCCCATGTCAATCGTGTGGGATCAGGTGTCCAGGCGGCGTCATCCTGACAAAAAGGATTTGCGATTTGTCCAGCGCATCGTGCCGCTGTGGTGTGAAAGCCTTGGCGTAGTGCCGAACGGCGCCATCGAACGCGGGCAAGGTTTCCAGGGCATCCCTGATTTTGGAGGGCGAGGTGGTTTTGGCCATGTCGATGGCCTTGGCCAGCAGGTGCACCGTGTCGTAAGCGTGTGCCACGCCCACCGGACTGGGGATCTGGTGCG
>JAIXXW010000094.1 GCA_027490555.1 Comamonadaceae bacterium
CATCAACGCCAGCCCCAACACCCGCGCGCTGGTCGCGCCCGAGTTGCGCACCATCTTTTTGGGCATGGACCAGCGGCGCGACGAGCTGCTGTATTCCAGCGTGAAGGGCAAAAACCCTTTCAAGGACAAGCGCGTGCGCCAGGCCTTTTACCAGGCGATCGACATCGAAGGCATCAAGCGCACGGTGATGCGCGGTGCAGCCAACCCGACCGCCCTGATGGTCGGACCGGGCATCAATGGTTTCAACCCGGACCTCAACAAGCGTTTGCCCTTTGACCCGGAAGCCTCCAAGAAGCTGCTGGCCGAAGCCGGTTACCCCACTGGCTTCACCATCGACATGAACTGCCCGAACGACCGCTATGTGAACGACGGCCAGATCTGCGAGGCGGTGGCCGCCAACCTGGCGCGTGTGAACATCAAGGTCAACCTCAAGGCCGAGACCAAGGGCACGTATTTCCCCAAAATCCTGCGCCGCGACACCAGCTTCTATCTGCTGGGCTGGACCCCCAGCACCTACGACGCGCACAACGCCCTGAATGCCCTGATGCGCTGCCCCGACGACAAGGGTGCGGGCCAGTTCAACCTGGGCGCTTACTGCAACCCCAAGGTCGACGAATTGATGGTCAAGGTGCAAAGCGAGACCGACAACACCAAGCGCAACGCCATGATCCGCGAAGCCTTTGAACTGCACAGCGCCGACATCGGCCACCTGCCTTTGCACCAGCAGGCGCTGGCCTGGGGCATCCAGAAAAAAGTCACGCTGACCCAGCGGGGTGACAACTACATGCCTTTCAAATCCATCTCCGTCAAATAAGCCATGAATGTTTTGAAACGCTGGCTCGACAGCGATGTGGGTTACAGCTTCCGCCAATCGCCCACGGCCATGGTCGCAGCGGCGATTGCGCTGGTGTGTCTGTTTTGTTCCGCTTTTGCCGGTTGGGTGGCGCCCACCAACCCGTTTGACCTGGCCACGCTGGAGCTGAGCAACGCCCGGTTGCCCCCGGTCTGGATGGAGGGCGGCACCACGCAGTACCTGCTGGGCACCGACGACCAGGGCCGCGACATCCTGTCGGCCATCATCTACGGCTCGCGCATCTCGCTGGTGGTGGGGCTGTCCTCGGTCGTCCTGTCGGTGGTGCTGGGGGTGGGGCTGGGCCTGCTGGCCGGCTTCAAGGGCGGCTGGATCGACGCCCTGCTGATGCGCCTGTGCGATGTGATGCTGTCCTTTCCGGCGATTTTGGTGGCGCTGCTGATCGCGGGCGTGGGGCGGGCCCTGTTCCCCAATGCGCACGAATCGCTCGCCTTCGGGGTGCTGATCCTGTCCATCACCCTCACCGGCTGGGTGCAATACGCCCGCACGGTGCGCGGTACCACGCTGGTCGAGCGCAACAAGGAATACGTGCAGGCCGCCCGCGTGACCGGCGTGGCCCCTTTGCGCATCATGTTCAAGCATGTGTTACCGAATGTGATGGGCCCGGTCTTGGTGCTGGCCACCATCCAGGTGGCCTCGGCCATCCTGACCGAAGCCACCTTGTCATTCCTGGGTGTGGGGGCACCGCCCACCTCGCCTTCTTTGGGCACACTGATCCGCATCGGCAACGACTATTTGTTTTCGGGCGAATGGTGGATCACGATTTTTCCGGGGCTGATGCTGGTGCTGATCGCCCTGTCGGTCAACCTGTTGGGTGACTGGTTGCGCGATGCGCTGAATCCGAGACTGCGATGAGCCTTCTACAAGTCAAAAACCTGGTGGTGGAATTCCCCAGCCGCCACGGAACGCTGCGTGCGCTGGACGACATCTCGTTTGACATCGCACCGGGCGAAATCCTGGGCGTGGTGGGCGAGTCGGGCGCCGGCAAATCGCTCACCGGCGCGGCCATCATTGGTCTGCTGGAGCCCCCAGGCCGTGTGGCCAGCGGGCAAATCCTGCTGGAAGGCCAGCGCATCGACCACCTGGACGCCGACCAGATGCGCCACATCCGGGGGCGCAAAATCGGTGCGATTTTCCAAGACCCCTTGACCTCGCTCAACCCGCTGTATTCGATCGGGCGGCAACTGACCGAGACCATCCTGGCGCACCTGCCGGTCACGCCGCAAGAGGCGCGGCAACGCGCCATCCAGCTGCTCAAGGACACCGGCATCTCGGCGGCCGAGGACCGCATCGACCACTACCCGCACCAGTTCTCGGGCGGCATGCGCCAACGCGTGGTGATCGCCCTGGCCCTGGCCGCCGAGCCGCAACTGATCGTGGCCGACGAACCGACCACCGCACTGGATGTGTCGATCCAGGCGCAGATCATCAGCCTGCTCAAAAAGGTCTGCAAAGACCGTGGTGCGGCGGTGATGCTGATCACCCACGACATGGGCGTGATCGCCGAAACCTGTGACCGTGTGGCCGTGCTGTATGCCGGGCGCGTGGCCGAGATCGGTCCGGTGCACCAGGTGATCAACCAAGCGGCCCACCCTTACACCGCAGGCCTGATGGCCTCGATCCCCGACATGGACAGCGACCGCGAACGCCTCAACCAAATCGACGGCGCGATGCCGCG
>JAIXXW010000149.1 GCA_027490555.1 Comamonadaceae bacterium
GGCGCGGGCAGCGACCTCAAAGCCATCCGCACCACCGCGCGGCGCGAGGGCGACGAGTACGTCATCCAGGGCGCCAAGACCTTCATCTCCAACGGCCTGAACTGCGATCTGGTGGTGGTGGTGGCCAAGACCGAGCCCGAGCTGGGCGCCAAGGGCGTGTCGCTGATCCTGGTCGAGGCCGACCGCGCGGGTTTCCGCAAGGGCCGCAAGCTCGACAAAATGGGCCAGCAGGCGGCCGACACCGCCGAGCTGTTTTTTGAAGACGTGCGCGTGCCAGTGAGCAACCTGCTGGGCGAGGAGAACAAAGGTTTTGCCTACCTGATGCAGGAGCTGGCGCAAGAGCGCTTTGTGATCGCGCTGGGCGCAGCCGCCAAGATGGAAGCGATGTTCGACGAGACCGTGCGCTACACCAAGGAGCGCGTGGTGTTTGGCAAGCCGCTGTTTGACTTTCAGAACACCCGCTTCAAGCTGGCCGAGATCAAGGTGCGCACCACCGCCGTGCGCATGATGGTGGACCAGTACCTGGCCGAGCACCTGCGCCGCAAGCTCACCGTGCAAGAAGGCGCCATGGCCAAACTCTTTGCCACCGAAGAGCTGGGCAAGGCGCTCGACGAGTTGCTGCAGCTCTACGGCGGTTACGGCTACATGATGGAGTACCCCATCACCCGCGCCTTTGTCGACTCGCGCGTGACCCGCATCTACGGCGGCACCAGCGAGGTCATGAAAGAGCTGATCTCCAGAAGCCTGTGATGAGCCCCTCGTCCATGCCCCATTGGCCCAAAGGCGTTCCGCGCACGCTGAGCCTGCCACAGGTGGCGCTCACGCATTACGTGCAGGTCGCAGCCGAGCGCTTCCCCGACAAGCCCGCTGTGATTTTTTGCGGCAGCACCCTGAGCTATGCCACCTTGCATGCGCGCGTTGAAGCCCTGGCCGGCTACCTCACCCAGCGCTTGGGGGTGCAGCGCGGTGACCGCGTCTTGCTGATGAGCCAGAACTGTCCGCAATACGTGGTGGCCTACTACGGCATCATGCGCGCCGGGGCTGTGGTGGTGCCGGTCAACGCCATGTGCACCGCCAGCGAAATCCGTCACTTCCTGCACGACAGCGGCGCCTGCGTGGCCATGGTGGCGCAGGAGCTCTTGCCTCAGCTCATGCCGCTGCTGCAGCCGGGCGTTGCCGATGCCCTGCAGGCCGTGCTGGTGCACGCCTATTCAGAAGGCCTGCCCGAGCAGCAGTCCAGCGACGAGGTGCCCGCCGTGGTGCTGGCACCGCGCCAGTGGGCCGAGGCCCCAGGCCTGCACGCGCTCGAAGACGCCATCGCCCAGGCCTTGCCCGCGCCCGCCGAGCATGCGGACAGCCAAGACCTGTGTGTGCTGCCCTACACCTCGGGCACCACCGGGCAGCCCAAGGGCTGCATGCACACCCACGCGACGGTGCTGGCCTCCAACATGGCCTCGCAGGTCTGGCGGGGGCTGCACATGGACTCGGTCTTCCTGGCTGTGGCGCCACTGTTTCACATGCTGGGCATGCAGGGCGGCCTGAATGTGCCGATCACGCTGGGCGCCACCGTGGTCATGATGCCGCGCTGGCATGCGGCGGCAGCGGCACGCCTGATTGAACACCACCGCGTCACGACCTGGTCGGCGCCACCGGCCATGCTGATCGACTTCTTTGCCAACCCGGCCGCCGCGCAGCGCGACCTGAGCAGCCTGGCCCTGCTCTCGGGCGGCGGCGCGGCCATGCCCGAGACGGTGGCGAACCTGCTGCAAACACGTTTTGGCATCGCCTACAACGAGGCCTATGGCATGACCGAGACCGCCTCATTTTTGCTGGGCAATCCACCGGCACGCGGCAAGCGACAGTGCCTGGGCGTCGTCACGCCCGGGGTGGACGCGCGGATTGTGGACCCCGAGACCTTGCGCGAGTTGCCGGTGGGCGAGGTGGGCGAACTGGTGGCCAGCGGCGCGCAGATGATGCGCGGCTACTGGCGCAACGAGCGCGCCAACCGAAGCGCTTTTTTGGAGCTGGATGGCCAAACCTTTTTTCGCACCGGCGATCTGGCCAGTGTGGACGAAGAGGGGTATTTCTTCATGCGCGACCGCCTCAAGCGCATGGTCAATGTCTCGGGCTTCAAGGTCTGGCCGGCCGAGGTGGAAAACACCCTGTACGAACACCCCGCCGTGCACGAGGCCTGCGTGATCGCCGTGCCCGACCCCAAAAGCGGCGAGGCCGTGATGGCGCTGCTGGTGCTCAAGCCCGGTGCCCAAGGCCAGCTGAGCGAGCAGGCCATCATCGACTGGAGCCGCGCGCACATGGCCGTTTACAAAACCCCGCGCACCGTGCGCTTTGTGGATGCGCTGCCCAAATCGGGCACGGGCAAGATCCTGTGGCGGCAGTTGCAGGAGCAAGAGCACGCGCGCTTGGGGAGCGCGCCTGCACAGGAGACAACATGAGAATTCCTTTGAGTTTTGCAGGCCAGTCGGTGTTTGTCGCTGGGGGCAGCAGCGGCATCAACCTGGGCATTGCCAGTGCCTTTGCGCAAGCCGGGGCCAAGGTGGCGATCGCCAGCCGCAGCGCCGAGCGCGTGGCCCAGGCGGTGGCGCAGCTGCGCCAGCACGGCACACAGGTCGAGGGTTACAGCGCCGATGTGCGCGAAGCCGCTGGCATCGCCACGGCGCTGCAGCAGGCGCGCGAGGCGATCGGACCGTTGGACGTGCTGGTCTCGGGTGCGGCGGGCAACTTTTTGGCGCCCGCTTTGGGCATGTCGGCCAATGGCTTCAAGACCGTGGTGGACATCGACCTGAATGGCACCTTCCATGTGCTGCGCGCGGGCTTTGAGCATCTGCGCCGGCCGGGGGCCTGCGTGATCAACATTTCGGCCCCGCAGGCCTTCAACCCCACCCGGCTGCAAGCCCATGTGTGCGCGGCCAAGGCCGGCGTGGACATGCTCACGCGGGTGTTGGCCATGGAGTGGGGGCCAGAGGGCGTGCGGGTGAATTCCATCGTGCCTGGCCCGATCGGCGACACCGAAGGCATCCGCCGCCTGGCGCCCACCCCCGAGGCGCTGCAGCGCATGACGCAGTCCGTGCCCTTGCAGCGCATGGGGCGGATCGAAGAGATCGCCGACATGGCCTTGTTTCTGGCGTCACCGCACGCCGCATTCGTCACCGGCGCCATCCTGGCGGTGGACGGTGGCAGCTCCCTGGCCGGTGGCCGGGATTATTCAGGAGCACTGGCATGAGCCACCCTTCCTTGCTGCAATTCGATGTGACCGAGCAGGTCGCCACCATCACCTTTGACAGCCCCAGCAAACGCAATGCCCTGGAGCCCGCCATGCGCGACGAGCTGGCGCTGGCCTTGCGCCACATCCAGCAAGACCACAGCATCCGCGCCGTGATCCTGACCGGTGCGGCGGGTCATTTTTGTTCGGGCGGTGACCTCAAGAACATCGCCGCAGCCCAGCTGGACAACGGGGGCTGGCTGCGCCGCATGCAGAGCCTGCACGAGTGGCTGCAGATCTTGCTCACGCTCGACCGCCCGGTGATTGCCGCGGTTGACGGCGCTGCGGCTGGCGCGGGCTTCAGTCTGGCGCTGTGCGCCGACTTTGTGCTGGCCACGCCGCGCGCTTGGTTCAACATGTCCTTCCTCAAGGTGGGGCTGGTGCCCGACGTGGGCGCGCTTTACACCCTGCCGCGTGTGGTGGGCGTGCAGCGCGCCAAAGAGATCATGCTCTCGGCGCGCGACATCGACGCGCAGGAGGCCCTGCGGCTGGGCATTGTCATGGAGTTGCACCCGCCCGAGCAGCTCTTGGCCCGAGCCCAGGCCATGGCCCGCAGCTTTGTGGGCGCCTCGCCTGCGGCCGTGGCCCTGATCAAGCGCAGCCTGGGCAGCGCCTTGGGCGGGGGCTTGCAGGACATGCTGAGCGCCGAAGCCCAAGCCCAGGCCCTGGCCGCAGGCACCGCCGAGCACCGCGAGGCCGTGGCGCGTTTCCTGAACAAGCAGGGCCCCTTGTTTGCCTGGCCAGCCAGCTCCAGCCCCGAGCCCGCCCACAAGGGCTTACCCTGAGTTCGGCATTGCGAAAGACCCGCTTCAGCATTGGCAGATGGCCGAAAACCAAGGCCCACATCAAGATACATCAACCCCATGGGGTGCAGCCATGATCGGCATGCACCCCGGCACCGACAGGAGAACACGATGAGCAAACCAGGATTGGTTCAGGACAAGGTGGTGGTGGTCACCGGCGCCGGTGGCGGCATTGGCCGCGACATCGCGCTGGCCATGGCGCGCGAGGGTGCCAAGGTGGTGGTCAACGACATCGGTGCCTCGGTCTCGGGCGAAGGCCAGGATGCGGGCCCCGCACAACAAGTGGTGGACGACATCCAGGCCCTGGGCGGCCAGGCGGTGGCCAACACCGACAGCGTGTCGGATGCTGCAGGCGCGGCCCGCATCGTCCAGGCGGCCATCGACCGTTTTGGCCGCATCGACGTGGTGGTCAACAACGCGGGCATCCTGCGCGACCGTTTTTTCCACAAGATGAGCATGGACGAGTGGGACGCGGTGCTCAAGGTGCACCTGTACGGGGCCTTCTACGTCAGCCGCGCTGCGGCCCCTCACTTCAAGGAGCAGGAAAGCGGCAACTACATCCACATGACCTCGACCTCGGGCTTGGTGGGCAATTTTGGCCAGGCCAACTACTCGGCGGCCAAGCTGGGGGTGGCGGCGCTGTCCAAGTCGATCGCGCTGGACATGCACAAGTTCCATGTGCGCTCCAACTGCATCTCGCCCTTTGCCTGGAGCCGCATGATCGGCTCGATCCCAACCGAGACACCTGAAGAGCAGGCCCGGGTCGAGCGCATCAAGCAGATGACGCCCGCCAAGATCGCGCCCATGGCGGTGGCCCTGGCCAGCGACGCTTCGGCCCATGTGAACGGCCAGATCTTTGCAGTGCGCAACAACGAAATCTTTCTGATGAGCCAGCCGCGCCCCGTGCGTTCGGTGCACCGCAGCGAGGGCTGGACGCCGCAAAGCGTGCTTGACCACGCCATGCCCGCCCTGCAGGCCAGCTTTTTCGGCCTGGACCGCTCGGGCGACGTGTTCAGCTGGGACCCGATCTGAACCATGGCCATGACCGACATGCCACAAAACACCGGGGTGCTGGCGCAGCACCAGGCCGCGCTCAATGCCGGCCGTTTCACCATCCAGCACTGCCAGGGCTGCGGCCAACACATTTATTTCCCGCGCGAGGTCTGCCCGCATTGTGGCAGCGACGCGCTCAGCCTGGTCGACCCGTGCGGCCTGGGCACGGTCTATTCGGTGACCACCGTGCGCCGCAAGCCCGATGCGGGCGGCGACTACAACGTCTGCCTGATCGACCTGGACGAAGGCGTGCGCCTGATGAGCCGCGTCGAGACGACGCCGGTCGACGCGGTCCAGGTGGGCCAGCGCGTGCAAGCCCGCGTGCTGCTCGACCAGGGCCAGGGCCTGGTGGTGTTTGACCCGGTCAGCCCAGCCGCTGACGCGGCCAAGCCCGTGCCCCGTGGCCCGGCCGCTTCGGCCGCGGTGCACACCACCACGGGTCTTCAGGCCCTGCGCGGCAGCGCCGCCATCGCGGGCGTGGCCACCTTTGGCTGCGGCGAAGCCACGGGCTTCACCGAGATGGAGGTGCTGGCCCGTGCCGCGCGCGCCGCCGTGGCCGATGCCGGTTTGAAGATGAGCGACATCGACGGCTTGTGCACCGCCAGCGTGTTGTCCACCATGTGGCCCATGCCCGTCACGGAATACTTGGGCATCAACCCGCGCTACACCAACGGCACCATGCTCGGCGGCTCCAGCTTTGTGGCGCACCTTTTGCCCGCCATGATGGCCTTGCAGTCGGGCCAGTGCAACGCCGTGCTGGTGTGCTACGGCAGCACCCAGCGCACCTCGACCTTTGGCCGCGCCGAGATCGCGCAGGCGCGCCGCGTGATGGACCCGCAGCCCTACGAGACCCCGTATGCGCCGATGCAGCCGCTCAGCGCCTACGCCTTGGCCACGCGGCGGCACATGCACGCGTTTGGCACCACCCGCCGCCAGCTGGCCGAGGTGGCGGTGGCCGCGCGCGCCTGGGCGCAGCGCAACCCCGAAGCCTTCATGCGCGAGCCGCTGTCGATCGAGGATGTGCTGCAGGCCCGCATGGTCTCCGACCCTCTGTCGGTGCGCGACTGCTGCCTGGTCACCGACGGTGGTGGCGCCTTGGTGCTGGTGCGCGCCGAGCGTGCGCGTGACCTGCCCCAAAAGCCGGTCTATGTGCTGGGCAATGCCACCGCCAACTGGAACCGTCAGATCTCGTCCATGCACGACCTGACCGTGACCGCCGCCAGCCAGTCCGGGCGCGAAGCCTTTGCCATGGCCGGCCTCACGCCGGCCGACATGAATGTGGTGCAGCTCTACGACGCTTTCACCATCAACACCTTGCTGTTTCTGGAAGACCTGGGCTTTTGCAAAAAAGGCGAGGGCGGTGCCTTTGTCGAGGGCGGCGCCATCGCGCCCGGCGGTCGCCTGGCGGTCAACACCAATGGCGGCGGCCTGTCGTGCACGCACCCGGGCATGTACGGCGTCTTCACCCTGATCGAGGCTGTGCGCCAGTTGCGCGGCCAAGGCGGTGAGCGCCAGGTGTCTGGCGCCCGCACCGCGCTGGCCCATGGCAACGGCGGCACGCTGTCGAGCCAGTCCACCGCCATCTTGGGCACTTTTGAAACTTTGTGAGCACCGCATGATCCGAGACCCCGACACCTTTGAAGCCTTGCTCGACTCGGTACGCCGCTTTGTGCGCGAGCGCCTGGTGCCCGCCGAGAACGAAGTGGCGCAAACCGACGAAATCCCGGAAGCCATCGTGCAGGAGATGCGCGAGATGGGCCTGTTTGGCCTGACCATCCCCGAGGCCTATGGCGGTCTGGAGCTGACGATGGAGGAAGAGGCGCGGCTCTTGTTCGAGCTGTGCAAGACCTCGCCTGCTTTCCGCTCGGTGATCGGCACCACGGTGGGCATCGGCTCGCAGGGCATCCTGATGGACGGCACCGAAGAGCAGAAAGCCTATTACCTGCCCAAGCTGGCCACCGGCGAGCTGTCGGCTTCGTTTGCGCTGACCGAACCCGATGCGGGCTCGGACGCGGCATCGCTGCGCACCACCGCCATCAAGGACGGTGACCATTACGTCGTGAACGGCACCAAGCGCTACATCACCAACGCACCGCATTCCAAAATCTTCACGCTCATGGCGCGCACCAACCCGGCCGACAAGGGTGCGGGCGGCGTGTCGGCCTTCATCGTCGACGCCCAATCGCCCGGCATCAGTCTGGGCAAGAATGACCAGAAGATGGGCCAAAAGGGCGCCCACACCTGCGACGTGATGTTTGACAACGTGCGCGTGCCCGCGGCCAACCTGATCGGGGGGCAAGAAGGCCAGGGCTTCAAGACCGCGATGAAGGTGCTCGAAAAAGGCCGCATCCACCTGGCGGCCGTGTGTGTGGGGGTGGCCCAGCGCATCCTGGACGACGCGCTGCGCTACGCCATCGAGCGCAAGCAGTTCGGCCAGCCGATCGCCGAGTTCCAGCTGGTGCAGGCCATGCTGGCCGACAGCAAGGCCGAGCTGTATGCGGCCGAGTGCATGGTGATCGATGCCGCGCGCAAGCGCGACGAAGGCCGCAACGTGTCGACCGAGGCCTCGTGCTGCAAGATGTTTGCCTCCGAGATGTGTGGCCGGGTGGCCGACCGGGCGGTGCAGATTCTGGGCGGTGCGGGCTATTTGGCCGAATACGGCATCGAGCGCTTTTACCGCGATGTGCGCCTGTTCCGGCTGTACGAGGGCACGACCCAGATCCAGCAAATCATCATTGGCCGCAACATGGTCCGTGAGGCGCGCGCCTGACCCCCATTTATTCCACAACCACCTGGAGACCCCGCATGAACCATTTCAACCGCCGCAAGACACTGACCACCCTGGCCGGCATGGCCCTGCTGGCTGCGGGCGCAGCCCATGCGCAGGCGCCAGCGCCTTATCCGAGCCAGCCCATCAAGTTCATCGTGCCCTACCCCGCTGGGGGTGCCACCGATGCGCTGGCCCGGATGGTGGCGCAAAAACTGCAGGAAAGCTGGCAGCAGACGGTGGTGGTGGAGAACAGGCCCGGTGCAGGCGGCACCATCGGCGCCAACCTGGTGGCCAAGGGGCCGGCCGACGGGCACACCGTTCTGTTCACCATCGTGGCCTTGCTGCAGCAGATTTCGCTGATGAAGCTGCCCTATGACCCGATCAAGGATTTCGCCCCGATCACCCGCGTGGCCGTCAGCCCCAGCGTGTTCGCGGCCAGCGCCAATTTGCCGGTCAACAACCTGGCCGAGCTGATCAAGCTGGTCAAGGCCAACCCGGGCAAGCACAGCTTTGGCACCTATGGCCCTGGCACCTCGGCCCACCTGCAAGGCGAGCTGCTCAACATGCAGACCGGCATGGACCTGATGCATGTGCCCTTCCAAGGCGCAGCGCCTCTGGTCACTGCCATGCTGGGCGGTCAGCTGTCCACGGCCTTCATGGATGCGGGCTCTTCGCGCCAGCACTTCCCCAAATTCAAGCTGCTGGGCGTGACCGGCAGCGAGCGCCTGAGCTGGCTGCCCAACGTGCCCACGCTCAAGGAGCAAGGCCTCAACTCTTTTGAGCCCCTGGGTTGGTTTGGCTTGTTCCTGCCGGTGGCCACGCCCAAGCCGGTGGTGGACAAGTTCGCGCTCGAGGCCCAGCGCATCCTGAAGCTGCCCGATGTGCGCGAAAAAATCGAATCGATGGGCCTGATCCCTGGTGGTGAGACCCAGGAGAACTTTGCCAAGGTGATCAAATCCGATGCCGAGATTTATGCGCGCATCATCCGCGACGCGAAGATCAGCTTGAACTGACCGCAGCATGAAAACCCGCGTCACCCAAGCCCTGGGCATCCGCTACCCCATCCTCCAGGGTGGCATGCAGTGGGTGGGCAAGGCCGAGCTGGTCTCGGCCGTGTCCAACGCGGGCGGGCTGGGCGTGCTCACGGCGCTGACACAGCCCACGCCGCAGGCCTTGGCCCAAGAGATCGAGCGCACCCGCACATTCACCGACCAGCCCTTTGGTGTGAACCTCACCATCTTGCCTTCGATCAAGCCGCCGCCCTATGCCGAGTACCTGCAGGCCATCATCGACAGCGGTGTGAAGATCGTGGAGACGGCGGGCAACAGCCCCAGGGATTTCATCGGGCGCATGAAGGACGCGGGCATCACCATCGTGCACAAGTGCACCTCGGTGCGCCACGCCCTGAGCGCCGAGCGCAACGGGGTGGACATGGTCAGCATCGATGGTTTTGAATGCGCAGGCCACCCCGGCGAAGACGATGTGCCCGGCCTGGTGCTGATCCCGCTGGCGGTGCGGGCGCTCAAGGTCCCGGTCATCGCCTCCGGTGGCATCGCCGACGGGCGCGGCATGGCCGCCGCCTTGGCGCTGGGGGCCGAGGGCGTGAACATGGGCACCCGCTTTCTGGTGACGCAAGAAGCGCCGGTGCACGACAACATCAAACAGGCCCTGGTGGGCGCCACCGAGCGGGACACCCAGCTGATGTTCCGCACCCTGCGCAACACCACCCGCGCCTGGCGCAACGCGGTCTCGCAAGAGGTGGTGGCCACCGAAAACCGCGAGGGCGGCTGCACTTTTGAAGACATCCGCCACCTGGTCACAGGCCAGCGTGGCCACCAGGCCTTGCAGTCGGGCGATGTGAACGGCGGGGTGGTCGCCGCCGGGCAGGTGATCGGCCTGATCGACGACGTGCCCAGCTGTGCCGACCTGATCGAGCGCATGGTGGCCGAATGCCGCGCCGCCTTGGCACGTGCGCAGAGCTGGGCACATCCTCCTTGAGCGCCGTCTGTGCCGGCCAAGCCCTGATCCATTTCCCATGACATAACCAGGAGACACAGCATGACAAAAACCCCATCCACCCAACGCCGTCTGATGGTGGCGATTTTCGGAGCGGTGTGCACCGCCACCGCCTGCCCGCTGTGGGCCCAGCCCACAGGCAGCAACACGGTCAAGCTCATCGTGGGCTATGCCCCGGGCGGCCCGGTGGACGCATCGGCGCGTGTGTTGGCGCCGGTGCTCAGCCGTGAACTCGGGCAGCCCGTGATTGTGGAAAACCGGCCTGGCGCGGGCGGTGCGGTGGCGGGTGCCAGCGTGGTCAAAGCCGCGCCCAACGGGCTGGAGATTTTTTATGCCGCCAGCCCTACCATGACCATCAGCCCCCATGTGCTCAAGGCCATGGCCTTTGACCCGCTCAAGGACATGACGCCGCTGGCCACCATCCTCAGTTATGCCAATGTGCTGGTCATCAACCAGAACCAGCCCTTCAAGACCTTGCCCGAGCTGGTGGCCTTTGGCAAAGCCAACCCGGGCAAGCTGGCCTACGGTTCGGCCGGCATGGGCGCATCGAACCACCTCAGCGGTGAGTTGTTTGCGCGCCGGGCGGGCATCACCATGACCCATGTGCCCTACAAGGGCAACGCCCCGGCCATGACCGATGTGATGGGCGGACAGATCCAGATGATGTTCGACATCGTGGGCGGGGCCAAGGCCCACATCGACAGCGGCAAGGTGCGGCCCCTGGCGGTGACTTCCAAAGAGCGCAACCCGGCCCTGCCACAGCTGCCCAGCATGACCGAGCTGGGGGTTCGCGATTACGATGTGGGCGGCTGGTATGGCCTGTATGGCCCGCTGGGCATGAGCGCTGAAGTCAGCCAGAAGATCACAGCCGCCACGGCCCGCGCCCTGCAAGACCCCGAACTGAGCAAGCGCTGGGTGGACCAGGGCTATGTCATCTGGAATGCCAGACCCGCCGACCTGGCCGAGCGCATGCGACGTGAACACGCGCTGTGGGCCGAAGTGACCAAGGGCATGACGTTTGAATGAGCACCCACCCTTCGACCCGGCACACCCGCATCCACCACCTGTTTGACGAGCGTGCCGCGCAAGCGCCCGAACACCCTTTCCTGTTTTTGCGCGACGGGCTGATCACCCTGGGCCAGCTGGCGCAGCAGGTGGACCAGCTCCAGGCTGAACTGCAGGACGCCGGTGTGCGTCTGGGCGACCGGGTGCTGGTGGCGGCCGAAAACTGCCCTGAGCACATCGCCTTGGTGATGGCCTGCAGCCGCGTGGGGGCCTGGGCGTGTGGTGTCAATGCCCGCATGACAGCGTCCGAGCTGGCCGGCTTTGCCGCCAAGGCCGACGCCCGGGTGTTGTACTTCACGGTGGGCGTGTCCGAAGCGGCGCGTGGCCACGCGCAGCAGCACAACACCTGTGCCAGCGTGTTGCCCGACTTGCGACGCACATTGGCCGAGCCCCGGGCGCAGGCGCAAACAGGGGACCTGGCCGAGCGGGTGGCCGCCATCATCTTCACCTCGGGCACCACCGGTCAGCCCAAGGGCGTGATGCTCACCCACGCGGGTTTGCTGCAGTTCGCCAAGGTGTCGGCGCAGTCGCGCCAGCTGGTGCCCGCAGACCGCTCGTACGCCTACCTGCCGATGACGCACATCTTTGGTCTGGGCACCGTGCTCATGGCCTCCTTGCATGCAGGCTCGGGCCTGCTCATGCGCAGCCAGTTCGAGCCGGCCGATGTGTTCGACGCGCTGGCCCACCACGGCATGACGCAGCTGCAAGGCCCGCCTGCCATGTTCACCCGACTGCTGGCCTGGCTCGACAGCCAGGGCATCGTGCACCCTGAAGCGCCCGATTTGCGCTATGTGTACACCGGTGCGGCGCCGCTCGACATGAGCGTCAAAAAAGCCATCGA
>JAIXXW010000344.1 GCA_027490555.1 Comamonadaceae bacterium
ATGCGGCGCACCTGCACCGGATCGTCCGGCAACTCCCCTTCGGAGCCTGGCACGCAGGGCACACCGGCGCGAATCATGGCTTGCTTGGCCGAGACCTTGTCGCCCATGATGCGGATGGATTCGGGCGTGGGGCCGATGAACTGGAAACCGCTCTTTTCGACACGCTCGGCGAAATCGGCGTTTTCACTGAGAAAGCCATAGCCGGGGTGAATGGCTTCGGCATCGGTGACTTCGGCCGCCGAAATGATGGCCGGCATGTTCAGGTAGCTCAGCGGCGATGCCGCAGGGCCGATGCACACCGCTTCTTCGGCCAACTTGACGTATTTGGCTTCTTTGTCGGCTTCCGAGTAAACCATCACCGCCTTGACGCCCAGCTCGCGACAAGCCCGCTGGATCCGCAAAGCGATCTCGCCCCGATTGGCGACCAGGATTTTCTTGAACATGAAATCCCCGTTGGCTTATTCGACGATGAACAAAGGCTGACCGTACTCCACGGCCTGACCGTTTTCACACAGGATTTGCGTGACGGTGCCAGACTTGTCGGACTCGATCTCGTTGAGGATCTTCATGGCCTCGATGATGCACAGGGTGTCCCCTTCCTTGACCACCGAGCCGATCTGGATGAACGGGGCCGAGCCAGGGCTGGAAGAGCGGTAGAAAGTACCCACCATGGGCGATTTGACAGCGTGCCCCGAGGGCGCGGCCGCTGCCGCTGGCGCGGCCTCGGCCACCACCACCGGGGCAGCCGCCACCGGGGCAGCGACCACGGGGGCTGCCGGCGACATCATCACAGGCTGGGCCAGCACACCCATGCTCTTGACAATGCGCACCTTGCCTTCGGCTTCGGTGATTTCCAGCTCCGACACGTTCGAGTCGGACACCAGGTCAATCAATGTTTTGAGTTTGCGCAAATCCATAGATCCTCCCAAGCTTTGTGCAGATGCAATGGGCAGAATTTACACTAAATTTCAGTAAAAACCCTGATTTTTTGCTTTTCTTGTTCCATTTCAATTGGACAAGCAAAGTCAAATCAGAATTTTCAGGAGGTCAAGGGCCCCACATGCCGCGTCGCCCAGATCAGGCCGATGCGCTCAGCCATTGGGCCAAGTCATCTGGCAGCAACTGACCCATTTTTTGTCGCCAAATGCTGCCATCTGCTTTTAAAAATACGGTAAACGGCAATCCGCCAACCGTATTGCCCAGAGATTTGGCCAACTGGGTGCCCTCCAAGCCGGCCAAGCCCACTGGAAATGCCAGGGGTTGACGCTCCAGGAAACGGCGGACGGCGCTGGGTTGGTCGATGGCCAAAGCCACAACTTGATGGCCGTTGGGGTTGTTTTCGCGCCAAAAGCTGTTGATCATCGGCAATTCTTCGATGCAAGGGGGGCACCAGGTGGCCCAGAAATTGACCAGCAAAGGTTTTCCCTTGAACCGCCCCATGCCCAGGCTCTCGCCGGTGGGCGTCTCAAACTGCAGCCCCCACAAAGGCAACTCAGCGGCAGGGGCCGCAGAGGACGGCCCGTCGCGCCACAAAGCCCATCCCACGCCAGCAACCGCAGCCGCAGCGCCAGCGCCCCACATCCAATGGCGCCTGGAAAGATCATGGTTGCGTTGGTTCATGGCCAAATTGTCATTCATGCCGCCATCAGGCGCTCCAGGGCCGCCAAATCCCCCCGGGGCGAACGGCCTTGTGCGTCTGGCAACAAGGCACCGCGCAGGTCGTCCAGATCGTGAATGCGCAGGTGCAGACCCACATCTTCGTTCAAGGCCGCACAAAAAATGTGCAGGCTCAGCACCTGCACATCGTCGCCATGCAGGCCACGCACGGTCTGCACTTCGTAACGCAGGTTCTGGTTGATCAGGGCGATCTCGGCCGATTTGGGGTCGTCGCAAAACAAGGCCAGATCGACATCGCACAAACGCGTGGCCCAACCCTGCCAGACCGCCCCTCCCAGGTGAGGACGAAATTCGGCCAGGCGACGCATCCACACCTGTGCCAATTCGCGCAAGGCCTTGAGCTCGCCCGGCTGCGTGTCGGCACAAAACAAGGCAATGTGCTCGCGCACCTCGGACTCCACCAGGTCGTTGGTGGGCAAGGCGGTTCGGGCGGGCAGGCCCAGCTCCTTGAGGGCACGGTGCTTGGCCGGTCCAAAGGCCAGGCCTTCTTCGACCACCAGGCGGGCTGCGGTCGCGGCAATTTCCAGGGCAAGGTCGTTCATCGGCACCGATTGTGACGGGTCCTGGCCCCATCGGCCCCAGAAGGCAAGCCATGGCCCCCCTAAAATCCCAGCATGCATATTCATATTTTGGGCATTTGTGGCACCTTCATGGGGGGCCTGGCCGCGCTGGCCCGCGAGGCAGGGCACCGGGTCACCGGCTGCGATGCGGGCGTTTACCCGCCCATGAGCGATCAGCTCAGGGCTTTGGGCATCGATTTGATCGAGGGCTTTGACGCCGACCAGATGGCCCTGAAACCCGACATGTTCGTGGTGGGCAACGTGGTCAGCCGCGCCCGCGGGGCCGACGGGAGCCCCAAATTCCCGCTCATGGAAGCCATTTTGGAAGCCTCAGCACCCTACACCAGTGGCCCGCAATGGCTGGCCGAGCATGTGCTGCAAGGCCGCCATGTGCTGGCCGTGGCGGGCACCCACGGCAAAACCACCACCACCTCGATGCTGGCCTGGGTCCTGGAGCAAGCCGGACTGCAGCCGGGTTTTCTGGTGGGCGGCGTGCCGCTGAACTTTGGCGTGTCGGCCCGTTTGGGTGACGGACCATTTTTCGTGATCGAGGCCGACGAATACGACACCGCCTTTTTCGACAAACGCAGCAAGTTTGTGCATTACCGCCCGCGCACGGCCATCCTGAACAACCTTGAATTCGACCACGCCGACATCTTTGACGATCTGGCCGCCATCGAGCGCCAGTTCCACCACCTGGTGCGCACCGTGCCCGGCTCGGGCCGCGTGGTGGTCAACGGGCTGGAAGAAAGCCTCACCCGTGTGCTGGCGCAAGGTTGCTGGAGCGAAGTGCGCAGCTTTGGCTCGGCCGTGAGCGACTGGGTGGCCGAGGGCGAGCCCTCGCAGTTCAAGGTGCTGCAAGCCGGTCGAGCCGTGGCCGATGTGCACTGGCGCCTGGGCGGTGTGCACAACCAGCTCAACGCGCTGGCCACCATCGCCGCCGCCGACCATGTGGGCGTGCCGCCGTCCACCGCAGCCCAGGCGCTGTCCAGCTTTGAGAATGTCAAGCGCCGCATGGAAGTGCGCGGCACGGTGAACGGCATCACCGTCTATGACGACTTCGCCCACCACCCCACCGCGATCCGCACCACCATCAACGGCCTGCGCCGCCAGGTGGGCGACGCGCGCATCCTGGCCATCTTCGAGCCGCGCAGCAACACCATGAAACTGGGCACCATGAAAGCCCAGCTGCCCTGGAGCCTGGAAGAAGCCGACCTCGCGTTTTGCCACTCGGGCGGCCTGGGTTGGGACGCGACCTCGGCGCTTGCCCCCATGGGCGCACGTGCGCAAGTGGGCGCCAGCATTGACGAGCTGCTGGCGCAAGTGCTGGCGCAGGTGAAACCCGGCGACCAGCTGCTGTGCATGAGCAATGGCGGCTTTGGCGGGATTCACGCCAAGCTGCTGCAAGCCCTCAAGGGCTGATGGCGCGACGCGCCTTGACCGCGTCCGACAAGACCTGCAGCACGCCTTCGCTGTCGTCCCAGCCGATGCAAGCGTCGGTGATGCTTTGGCCATAGGCCAGCTTCGCCACATCGTCCTTGCCCGGCGTGAACTTTTGGGCGCCGTCCTTGAGGTGGCTTTCGACCATGACGCCAAACACCTGGCGTGAGCCACCGCCGATCTGCGCGGCAATGTCTTGGGCCACATCGATCTGACGCTCGTGCTTTTTGCTGCTGTTGGCGTGGCTGCAATCGACCATCAGGGAGGCGGGCAGCTTGGCCGCCTCGAGCTCCTTGCAGGCCGCAGCCACACTCTGGGCGTCGTAATTGGGGGTCTTGCCACCCCGCAAAATCACATGGCAATCCTGGTTGCCCTGGGTCTGCACGATGGCGACCTGGCCGTTTTTGTGCACCGACAAGAAGTGATGGCCGCGGGCGGCCGCCTGGATCGCGTCGGTGGCGATCTTGATGTTGCCGTCGGTGCCGTTTTTGAAACCGATCGGGGCCGACAGGCCCGATGCCAACTCGCGGTGGACCTGGCTTTCGGTGGTGCGCGCACCGATGGCGCCCCAGCTGATCAGATCGCCGATGTACTGGGGGGAAATCACGTCCAGGAACTCGCTGCCCGCCGGCAGGCCCTGGCGGTTGATCTCGATCAGCAACTGGCGTGCGATGCGCAGGCCTTCGTCGATGCGGTAGCTCTCGTCCAGGTAGGGGTCATTGATCAGGCCTTTCCAGCCCACGGTGGTGCGGGGTTTCTCGAAATACACCCGCATCACGATTTCCAGGGTGTCCGCGTACTTCTCGCGCAGGGGCTTCAAGCGGCGGGCGTAATCCAGGGCAGCGGCCGGATCGTGGATCGAGCAGGGGCCGATGATGACCAGCAGGCGGTCGTCCTGGCCATGCACGATGCGCTGGATGGCTTGGCGGGTCTGGGCGATCAGGGTCTCCGTCGCCGTGCCGGCGATCGGGAAAAAGCGGATCAGGTGTTCTGGCGGGGGCAGCACGGTGATGTCCTTGATGCGTTCGTCGTCGGTCTGGCCGGTGCGGTCGGCGGCGTTCGGGTACCAGCTCTCGGGGGCTGCGGTTTTGGCATTCATCGTGGACTCCTCAATTGAAAACAGGTGAAAAAAAACCGCCGGGCTTGGGGGCTCCGGCGGTGTGTGTCGAGATGTTCGGGTGCTTATGCGCTCGCCTCTCGTCCGCCGGGGACAGAGAACCAAAAGTAAAAAAAGTAAAAAGCGGCGCGCACTGACATGGGCTTCAATGTATCACAGCTTGGGACCTGCCCCTGGCGGACCTGCGCCAAGGCCAAGCCGAACAGCAAGGTTCAGGCCGTGCCCCCCACGGTCAAACCGTCGATGCGCAGCGTGGGTTGACCCACACCGACCGGCACGCTCTGGCCTTCCTTGCCGCAGGTGCCCACGCCCGAGTCAAGCTTCATGTCGTTGCCGATCATGCTGATCTTCTTGAGCGACTCGGGGCCACTGCCAATCAGCGTTGCGCCCTTGACGGGGTACTGGATCTGGCCGTTTTCAACCCAATAGGCCTGACTGGCCGAGAACACGAATTTGCCACTGGTGATGTCGACCTGTCCACCCGCAAAGTTGGTAGCGTAAAGGCCCTTTTTGATGCTGGCCACGATCTCTTCGGGGTTTTTGTCGCCACCCAGCATGTAGGTGTTGGTCATGCGCGGCATGGGCACATGGGCGTAACTTTCGCGGCGGCCATTGCCTGTGGGTTTGACGCCCAT
>JAIXXW010000284.1 GCA_027490555.1 Comamonadaceae bacterium
GGATCGCCGCCGCCAAAGCCGCCATGCCGGTGTTGATCTGGTCCACGGTGGCGGTCACGAAGGACAGACGCAGGGTGCTTTCATCGGCCCCTTCGGCGTAAAAAGCCGAGCCGGGCACAAAGGCCACGCCTTTGTCCACCGCTTGGGCCAACAGGGGCACCGCTTTGAGGCCCTGGGGCAGTTGCACCCACAGGAACATGCCCCCCACCGGACGGTTCCAACTCAGGCCCAGGCCCGCCATCTCTCGGTCGAGCGCGGCCAGCATGGCTTGGCATTGCTGTTTGTACAAGGCGCGGATGGTGGGCACATGGCGGTCGATGAATCCATCTTGCAGCACTTCGGCCACCACGCGCTGGTTGAAGCTGGGTGTGTGCAAGTCGGCCGCTTGTTTGGCTTGCAGCAGCTTGGGGTATAGCGCCGTGGGTGCAACCAGGTAACCCAGGCGCAGGCCAGGTGCCAAGATTTTGGAGAACGAGCCCAAATACACGCTGCCCTCGGGATGGCGTGCGCTCAGCGATGGCGCGGGGGGCTCGTCAAACCACAGGTCGCCGTAGGGGTTGTCTTCGATGATGGGCAAGCCGGTGTCGATGGCCACCTGCGCCACCGCAGCGCGACGCGCGTCGGTCATGGTGCGGCCTGTGGGGTTCTGGAAGTTGGGCAGCAGGTACACAAACCGGGCTGGGTCGGCCCCGCCACCGACCTTGGCGCGCAGGTCGTCGGCATCGACCCCATGGTCGTCGCTGGCCACGCCCACCACGCGGGGCTCCATCGGGGTGAAGGCCTGCAGCGCGCCCAGATAGGTGGGGGTCTCCACCAGGATGCGGCTGCCCGCATCGATCAGGACCTTGGCCACCAGGTCCAGGCCTTGTTGGCTGCCGGTGGTGATCAGCACCTGATCGGGGCCGATGTGCATGCCCTGCTTGTGCAGGTCCTGGGCGACCCAGTCGCGCAAGGGGCCGTAGCCTTCGCTGGCGGCGTACTGCAAGGCGGCTTGGCCATCCTCCTTCAGCACGCGCTCGCTGGCCTGACGCATGGCCTCGATCGGGAAGGTCAGGGGTGAGGGCAGGCCGCCCGCAAAACTGATGATGCCCGGCTTTTCGGTGACCTTGAGGATCTCGCGGATCACCGAGGGGTTCATTTTGTGGGCGCGTTGGGCCAGTTGCCAATTCATCTGGTTCTCCTCCATCGGGTGTTCAGGGTGTCTTGGTGTCGTGGGCCATGCGCCGCCCCAAGAAAACCGTGGTCACGACCATCAGGGCAAAACCCAGGGTCATCATGTCCAGTGATTCTCCCAGCAAAGGGACGGCGGCCAGGATGCTGATGAAGGGTTGCAGCAGTTGCAACTGGCTCACCCTCAGCGGCCCCCCCAGCGACAGGCCGCGAAACCAGGCGAAAAAACCGGCCCACATCGAGAACACACCTACATACATCAGGGCGAGCCAAGCAGACGGTGCGATCGGGTGTTCGGGCCAGGTCAGCCAAGCTCCCGGCAGGGTCAGAGGCAGGGCCATCACGCAGACCCAGCTGATGACTTTTTCAGCGCCCAGGCTGGCCGTGACCTTGGCCCCCGCCACATACCCCAGGGCGGCCGACACCACCGCACCCAGCAGCAAGGTGTCGGCCCAGGTCAGGCCAAAACCGTGACCGAGCTGTGCCGCCCGCAACAGGCTGTAGACCGCCACCAGGGTGCTGCCCAATGCGGCAAACAGCCAAAAGCCCAGACGGGCCCGCTGGTGCATGAGCCATGCCGCCGCCGCGGCGGTGGCCAATGGCAGCAAGGCCGTGATGACCGCCGCGTGGCTGGCCGTGACATGGCGCAGCGCCCAGCCCAGCAGCAAGGGGTAGCCGATCACATTGCCGGCCAGTGACAAATACAAGGGTTTGCGTTGCGCAGCCAAGGGCCATGGGGCGCGCACGGCCAGCAGGTAGATGGCCGACAGCAGGCCAGCCAGTGCGGCCCGCGCCCAGGTCACAAACCAGGGCGACAGCTGCGGCGCCTCTGCGCTGCCTGTGGCCAAGCGCGTCATCGGCAGGGTCAGTGCAAAGATGACCACACCCAGCAGGCCCAGCCAAAGGCCCAGGTTGTCGCGTTGGGAGGGCGTGCTGCTCATGCGCGTGTGGTGTGGGGCGGGTTCGGGGTCAGCTGGGCAACCAGGGTTTTGTGGGGGCACCGGGCGTCAGGTCACCCAGCGTGGTGGCGCACGCCGTTCAACACCCACAGGGCCGTGGCCACCAGCGCCACCGACATGCAGCGGTTGAACATCAGCAAGCGGCGGCCATGTGACAGCCAGTGCCGGAGCATCGAGCCGGCCATGGCATAGGTCAGGTTGCTGAAAAAACCATAGGCCACCATGATGGGCAGGAGCAGCAGCGTGCGGGCCGTGGCATCCTCGCGCCCGGCCACCCAGCCAGCCACGATGGCCAGGGCCAGCATCCAGGCCTTGATGTTGAGGAACTGCAGACCCACGCCCTGCACAAAACCGATGTGCAGTTTCGCGTGGTCGGCCTGCTGCAAACTGCCGCTTTGCCACAAGCGCGAGGCCAGCCAGAGCAAATAGCCGGTGCCCAGTGTCACGATGCCCCAACGCAGGGCGGGAAAGGCCACCACCAAACCCCCAAGACCGGTGGCGCACAGCGTGAACAACATCCCCCAACCCACCGGCACCGCGCAGACAAAGCGCATGGCGCGACGCAGGCCGTGGTTGGCGGCCATGGCGGTCGACAAGGTGGTGTTGGGCCCGGGGGTGAAGCTGCTCACGGTGGCCAGCAGCAACAGGGCGCTGAGTTCGGCAGAGGTCATGCACTCGAATGTAGGGTCAACAGGCCAACTGTCCGGTCGCCATTCGGACTCTGGCGGGTTTCTTCAACGCGCCGACAGCTGTTCCCAGCGCTCCATGGCCTGCAGGATGAGCTCATCGATTTGCGCATCGCGCTTGAACAGCTGCTGGGCCAATCCAGGGTCGCGCTGGTAGATGCTGCTGTCGGCCAGCTGGGCACGGGCCTCGGCTTGTTCTTGTTCCAGCGCTTCGATCAGGGCAGGCAGGCCGTCCAGTTCGCGCTGTTCTTTGTAGCTCAGTTTGCGACCCGGTGCGGCAGGTGCTGAGGTTTTGCTGTCCGGCGCCGGGGCGCTGGGTGTCGCCACCGGTGTGGGTGTGGCCTGGCGTTGCGCGTTTTGTGCGGCCATCGCCTGCGCACGTTGCGACTGGGTCAGCCAGTCCTGCACCGAGCCTTCGTACTCGCGCCAAAAGCCGGGTTGGTCCGGGGCGCTTTCGCAGGCAATGATGCCGGTGACCACGTTGTCCATGAAGGCGCGGTCGTGGCTGACCAGGAACACGGTGCCTTCGTAGTTCTGCAGCAGCTCTTCCAGCAATTCCAGGGTTTCGATGTCCAGGTCGTTGGTGGGTTCGTCGAGCACCAGCACGTTGGCCGGCCTTGCAAACAGACGCGCCAGCAGCAGCCGGTTGCGCTCGCCCCCCGACAGCGATCGCACCGGCGAGTTGGCCCGTGCGGGCGAGAACAGGAAGTCACCCAAATAGCTTTTGACGTGCTGGCGCTTGTGCCCGATCTCGATCCACTCGCTGCCGGGGCTGATGAAGTCTTCCAGTGTGGCGTCCAGATCCAGTGCATCGCGCATCTGATCAAAGTAGGCGACTTCGAGCTTGGTGCCCCTGCGCACTTGACCGCTGTCGGGTTCGAGTTCGCCCAGAATCAGTTTGAGCAAAGTGGTCTTGCCTGCCCCGTTGGGCCCCAGCAAACCGATCTTGTCGCCGCGCAACAAGGTGCCTGTGAAGTTCTGGATGATGGTGCGGACCGAGCCGTCGGGCTGGGTGAAACTTTTATGGACCGCGGTCAGCTCGGCCACGAGCTTGCCGCTGGGCACGCCCGAGGCCACCTCCATCTTGACGCTGCCCACTTTTTCGCGGCGGGCGGCGCGCTCATGGCGCAGGTTCTGCAGGCGCGTGATGCGGCTTTGGCTGCGGGTGCGACGCGCTTCCACGCCTTTGCGTATCCAGATTTCCTCCTGGGCCAGGAGTTTGTCGGCCTTGGCCTGGACCACAGCTTCTTGTGCGAGCTGTTCTTCTTTCTGCGCCTGGTACTGGGCGTAGTTGCCGGGGTAGGGGCGCAGCTTGCCGCGGTCCAATTCGACGATGCGTGTGGCAATACGGTCCAGGAAGGCCCGGTCGTGGGTGATGGCGATCACGCTGCCCTTGAAGTCGATTAAAAGGTCCTCCAGCCAGGTGATGGCGTTCAGGTCCAGGTGGTTGGTGGGCTCGTCCAGCAAAAGCACATCGGGGCGTGTGACCAAGGCCTGCGCCAGGGCCACGCGCTTGCGCATGCCGCCAGACAGGGATTGCACCAGCGCCTTGGGGTCCAGCTTCAGGCGTTGCAGGGTCTCGTCCAGGCGTTGTTCCCA